>NZ_JAUOQU010000020.1:0-91768 GCF_030547195.1 Shewanella sp. 6_MG-2023
GCGGATGTAGCTCAGCTGGATAGAGTACCTGGCTACGAACCAGGCGGTCGGAGGTTCGAATCCTCCCATCCGCACCAGTATTAGAAAAAGCCCTGTAGTTATCTACAGGGCTTTTTTTATGCCTAAAATCCAGTCAGTCATATAAAGTGACTTTAAGTTTTCCTGCCAATATACCTACTTCACACTCACTCAAATGTCGCTAACCTGCTTTAGATCTTAAGTCAAAATGAACCACATCAAAATTTGGATAAATCCTTCAGTCATGCTGGTTAGTAGGTTCACTCTAGTTGATTAATTGTACTTAGCTTGGTTAATTAGTTTTGTATGCTTTTATTTTAACTACAACTTGATGATGAGCCATAAATTACAAAAACCACTACATATTTATGCTAAATAGAGCATCTGCACAATTTTGGTGAATATAGCTGTTCTTATTTCTGATATCTCTTTTTATATAGATCTTGTCATGACCTTATCATTTTCCTGATAAAGTAATCAAAAATGAAGATTCTTCATTATATGTGAACTATTTTTATCGAATTATCACCAAGGTGGGCTTAATCTTATTAACTTTGGTCTGACCAATTTACAAGGTGTTGGATTAATTGTTATAGATTGGTTATATTTTTCGTCGGTAAAAAATCACAGGGTAGTTTAATCGCTGAACTGGTGGATTTTAATGGAATAAAAACAGCTTATGCTGAATGAATAATTATTCCTTTTGTTGATGCCGCATCGTTTTGGTGCAATTTATTCAGCAGACGTTATTGACGTGTAAACATTGGAACTGATCCTGTGGGCAATTTTTAATTGCACATAATGACAAGAGAGGGTTTATGACATCATCAATATCCGAGCAATTATTGGATGCCTTGGGCATGATGATAATGGGGATGAGCTTAGTTTTTATATTTTTAAGCATATTAATTATCGGCATTAATCTTGTAGCTAGATTATGTCAGTCAGACATTCAGCCTGTTGTTGCTAATGCGCCTACACCTGCACCCGCAGCTGCGACATCAATTGATCCTAAGTTAATAGCAGCTATCACTTCTGCTATTCACCAGTATCGTGCCAAAGATTAAATCGTTTAGGAGTTATCATGAGCAAGCCTTTAGCGTTAACAGATGTAGTATTACGAGACGCCCATCAATCTATTTTAGCCACGCGCTTACGTTTAGACGATATGTTACCTATTGCACCTTTACTGGATAAAATTGGTTTTTGGTCTTTAGAGTCTTGGGGCGGTGCTACGTTTGATTCTTGTATTCGTTATTTAGGCGAAGACCCTTGGGATCGTATCAGAGAGCTGAAAAAGGCGATGCCAAATACACCACAGCAAATGCTATTGCGTGGTCAGAATTTATTAGGCTATCGTCATTACGCTGATGATGTGGTGACCCGCTTTGTTGAGCGTGCCCATACCAATGGTGTTGATGTTTTCAGAATTTTCGATGCCATGAATGATGTGCGTAACTTAGAAACTGCGGTTAAAGCAGTTAAGCAAGTCGGCGGTCATGCACAAGGTACGATTTCATTTACTAGCAGCCCAGTTCATAACGTAGATACTTGGGTTGATATGGCTAAAAACCTTGAAGACATGGGCTGTGACTCACTGTGCATCAAGGATATGGCAGGCTTACTTAAGCCAATGCAAGCTTATGACCTTATCAGCCGTTTAAAATCTCAAACTGACTTAACCGTTTCTATGCATTGTCATGCTACAACGGGTTTAAGTACTGCAACCTATCAAAAAGCCATTGAGGCTGGTGTTGATATTCTTGATACCGCGATTTCAACCATGAGCCAAACCTATGGCCATTCAGCTACTGAAACATTAGTTGCTATGGCAGAAGACTCGGGCCGCGCCACGGGTTACGACATGGCAGCATTAGAAGAAATTGCCGCTTACTTTAGAGAAGTACGTAAGAAATATGCCCGTTTTGAAGGGGCGCTTAAAGGCATTGATTCACGTATTCTTCGTGCACAAGTGCCAGGTGGCATGTTAACTAACATGGAAAACCAGCTCAAAGAGCAGGGCGCTGCAGATAAAATGGATGAGGTGTTAGAAGAGATCCCTCGTGTGCGTGAAGATCTTGGCTTTTTGCCATTGGTTACACCAACCTCGCAAATTGTCGGCACCCAGTCAGTGATTAATGTCTTAATGGGCGAGCGTTATAAAACCTTAGCTAAAGAAACCGAAGGTGTACTGAAAGGCGAATACGGTGCAACGCCGGCTCCGGTTAATGCCGAGCTGCAAGCACGGGTATTAAATGGCGCAGAGGCTATTACTTGTCGCCCTGCAGATTTAATTGAACCTGAATTAGATAAGCTTCGCCGCGAGCTTGCTGACATCGCTAAGAAAGACGGTATTACATTAGCCGCAGAAACTGATGATGATGTAATGACCTATGCCCTATTTAATCAAATTGGTCTTAAGTTCCTGACTAATCGCGGTAACCCTGATGCCTTTGAGCCAGTGCCAAGTGCTGATGATATGGCCGTGCCTGCGGCTAAAGCTGAAAAAGGCGCTGAAACCTACACTGTTAATGTGCAAGGACAAAGCTTTGTGGTTGAGGTAAGCGAAGGAGGCGATATCAGCCAGATCGTGCCGACATCAGCAGCACCTGCTGCCGTTGCTCCAACTGTTGCTGCTGCACCTGTGAGCGATGAAGTGAAAGCCACCATGAATGCACCGCTGTCGGGTAATATTTTTAAAGTATTGGTAAACGATGGCGATCACGTCAATGAAGGTGATGTGGTGTTAATCCTTGAAGCAATGAAAATGGAAACTGAAGTGCGCGCAGCAATAACAGGTTTCATCAAAAATATTTCAGTTAAGCAAGGTGATGCCGTTTCGGTTGGTTCACCATTGTTAGCATTAGCGTAGGAGATAGCATGGAAGGATTACTGGCCTTTTGGTCTGAGACAGGCATTGCTAACTTCGCTCTTGATCAATTATTTATGATGGCAATAGGCGGTTTATTACTGTATCTCGCAATAGCAAAAGGCTTCGAGCCATTACTATTATTGCCTATTGGGTTTGGTGCCATACTGGCGAATATTCCAAATGCGGGTTTCACTGAAGAAGGCGGCTTACTTTGGTACGCCTACCATGTGGGCATTGAGACCGGCATATTTCCATTACTGATTTTCATGGGCGTGGGGGCATTAACCGATTTTGGTGCATTAATCGCTAACCCAAAAACCTTATTGTTGGGCGCTGCAGCCCAATTCGGGATATTTGCGACTTTATTAGGTGCAATTGCTCTTAATGTGGTGCCGGGTTTTGAGTTCAGCATGACTGACGCCGCAGCCATTGCGATTATTGGTGGTGCAGATGGTCCAACTGCGATTTTCTTAGCCTCAAAACTAGCCCCTGATTTATTAGGTGCGATTGCTGTTGCAGCTTATTCATACATGGCATTAGTGCCGTTAATTCAGCCGCCAATTATGCGTCTATTAACCAATGAGTCAGAGCGTAGCATCAAAATGGAGCAGCTACGTGAAGTCAGTAAGAAAGAGAAAATTATCTTTCCCTTGATGGTTGTCGGTCTGACGATTTTGTTCCTACCAGCGGCGTCGCCTTTAGTGGGCATGTTCTGTTTAGGTAACTTAATGCGTGAGTCTGGCGTGGTTGATAGACTATCTTCTACCGCGCAAAACGAGCTTATCAATATTGTGACTATCTTTTTAGGTTTAGCTGTAGGCTCTAAATTACAGGCAGAACAGTTCTTACGCATTGAAACCTTGGGTATTCTTATTTTAGGTGCCGTGGCATTTAGTATTGGTACTGCTTCAGGGGTATTAATGGCGAAGTTCATGTCTAAGCTATCTGGTGGCAAAGTTAACCCATTGATTGGCGCAGCAGGAGTTTCTGCAGTGCCGATGGCGGCGCGCGTTGTTAACAAGGTAGGTCTTGAAGCTAATAACCAAAACTTCTTGCTGATGCATGCTATGGGGCCAAACGTGGCTGGTGTATTAGGTAGTGCTGTTGCTGCAGGTGTACTACTTGCGGTATTAGGCTAACCAGAGTTGTTTCAACAAGAGTAACCATCAGCTAATGCGTCTCAATTAGCTTAAGTTAGTGATTCAGATTAGTTACTCGCATTAGTTGCTAAATAAAAGCCACTTAATCACCAGATTAAGTGGCTTTTTTATATCGGTAGCTCAATTTCATTTGCTTATCTATCGGTTTAGTTATCGACACAGCCATGACTTAATCATTTACTCTGCGACTAACACAAACACAAACACAAACACAATCACAATCACAATCACATACACAATCACATACACAATCACATACACAATCACATACGCAATCACCTACACAGTCAGCAACTAAACCCCAAGTTCCGGTGCTAGTCTAAAGTTAAATGCTGCCCAAAAAAGTGCAACAGTATTTTATCTTGCACCGTTACGGACGCTTAGGGGCAATAGGTTTTTCAGTTGCAAACACATTTAATCATTTATAACAGTGGTTTACATTTGTGGCATGGTTACTGAATGGACTATGACAACAATACTCGTCATTGAGACTATTTATTGGTTTAATCTGCAGTTTGTTGAATATTTATGCAGAGCGACAAGATGGAACACATTAACGATAAAGCAAAGGCGCTTTAATTATTCCTTAGGGATAATTAAAGCGCCTTTTTTGTTTTAAGTCATTTTAAACTTAAAAGGGATAAACGATGAACTGGAAAACGTCTTTTAAACAGCTTGCGGTCGCGCTAAGTATTGGTGCAGCGATGCAAGTTAATGTTGCCACTGCAGAAGTAGGCTTTCCTGAAAAAGAAGAGCTGACATTTGGTTTTATTAAACTGACCGATATGGCGCCTATCGCTATCGCTTATGAAAATGGTTATTTCGAAGAAGAAGGCTTATACGTCACCATCGAAGCTCAAGCTAACTGGAAAGTGTTACTGGACGGCGTGATTGATGGCCGCTTAGATGGGGCGCATATGCTAGCAGGTCAGCCTATTGCAGCCACGATTGGTTATGGTACCAAAGCCCATATCATTACGCCTTTTTCAATGGATTTAAATGGTAATGCTATTACTGTATCCAATGATATTTGGGCGCAAATGAAGCCTAACATCGCTAAAAATGCTGATGGTAAACCGGTTCATCCCATTAAAGCAGACTCGCTCAAACCTGTGGTAGATAAATATAACGAGCAAGGTAAGCCCTTTAAAATGGGCATGGTATTTCCAGTCTCTACCCACAACTATGAACTACGTTATTGGTTAGCCGCTGGTGGTATTCACCCCGGTTTTTATGCGCCTCACAAAGGTGATACTTCAGGACAACTTGACGCTGAAGCTTACTTATCTGTTACGCCGCCACCGCAAATGCCATCAACCCTTGAAGCTGGCACCATCTATGGCTACTGCGTTGGTGAGCCTTGGAACCAACAAGCGGTATTTAAAGGCATCGGGGTGCCAGTGGTTACCGATTATGAAATTTGGAAAGATAACCCTGAAAAAGTATTTGGTATTACTGCAGAATTTGCTGAAAAGTATCCAAACACCACTATTCGCTTAACTAGAGCATTAATTAAAGCGGCTAAATGGTTAGACGAAAACAACAATGCTAACCGCCCAGCAGCTGTGAAAATCTTATCTCAATCTAACTATGTTGGCGCTGATTACGATGTGATTGCCAATAGCATGACGGGCACCTTTGAATATGAGAAAGGTGATAAGCGCGCGGTGCCTGATTTCAACGTGTTCTTTCGTTATAACGCAACCTACCCATATTACTCAGATGCGATTTGGTACTTAACCCAAATGCGTCGTTGGGGACAGATTTCAGATGATAAGCCTGATACTTGGTACAAAGAGATAGCTGCCAAGGTTTACCGTCCAGATATCTATGCAAAAGCGGCGCAATCGTTAATTGATGATAAAAGTATTGATGCCAAACATTTCCCTGACTTTGCTACTGAAACGGGCTTTAAAAAGCCGCAGCAACATTTTATTGATGACATTGTGTATGACGGTAGTGCACCGAATGCCTATATCAACAAGTTCAGTATCGGATTAAAACAAGGCGACAAACTGTAAGCCTGAGCTTAAGTACTTTATCTCGAGTTTTATGTCGAGTTTGATTCAGATTTTATGCAAGTAAGAGCTATCGAAGTGAGGATAGACCTATGACAACCATTGCAAGATTAGCGCAGAGACTCCCTATGGATAAGTCGGCTGTAACTTCGTTGTTAGCCAAATCAGCGGCAATGAGCAAAGCATTATTATTACCGCTCATCGGTATTACCGTGTTTTTGGTTATTTGGTCAATTACAGCCAATAATATTAATACATCCCTAGGTAAGTTTCCTGGTCCTGTGGCTGTTATAGGTCAGTTCGATGGGCTTTACCAAGAGCATAATGCCGAGCGAGAAAAGGCGGCGGCTTTTTATGAGCGCCAACAAGTTCGCAATAATGCAAGGCTGGCTGCCGATCCCAGTTATCAAGCGAAAACCAGAACGTATACCGGTAAGGAAACCTTCTTCGATCAGATAGTGACCTCACTTATCACGGTTATGTCTGGGTTTATACTAGCCGCCATTATTGCTATCCCCATGGGGATCTGGATGGGGTTAAGTAAAACCGTTAATGCAGCGGTTAATCCGATAGTGCAAATATTCAAACCTGTGTCACCACTGGCATGGTTGCCGTTGGTGACCATGGTGGTGAGCGCGTTATATGTGTCACCAGATCCTATGTTCTCTAAATCATTTATCAACTCCATGTTAACCGTCACCCTCTGTAGTCTGTGGCCGATGGTCATCAATACCTCAATAGGGGTGGCATCCATTGATTCTGACTTACTCAATGTCAGCCGGGTGCTGCGCTTATCACCGTTAACCCACGTACAAAAAATCGTGCTACCAGCATCAATACCACTGATTTTTACTGGCATGCGTTTATCCCTAGGAGTGGCATGGATGGTGTTAATTGCCGCAGAAATGTTGGCGCAAAACCCTGGGCTTGGAAAGTTTGTTTGGGATGAGTTCCAAAACGGCAGTTCAGAATCTCTGTCACGAATAATGGCGGCAGTGATTGTGATTGGCTTTATTGGCTTTTTGTTAGACCGTGGCGTACTGGCACTACAGCGCTGGTTCTCTTGGGATAAAAGTCACTAACTGGTTGAAGAGTTCGTTGAGGAATAAGGATAAATCTTATGAGTGTATTTTTAGACATTAGTAATATCGACATGGACTTTCCAACCCCAAATGGGCCGTTTAAGGCGCTAAAGGAAGTCAATTTAAAAATTAATAAAGGTGAGTTTGTCTCGCTTATTGGTCACTCGGGGTGTGGTAAATCAACCGTACTCAATATTGTGGCGGGGCTATATCAGGCCACCAAAGGTGGGGTGATTTTAAATAGTACTGAAGTCTCAGAGCCCGGCCCTGAGCGAGCTGTGGTGTTTCAAAACCACTCTTTATTGCCTTGGTTAACCTCATATCAAAATGTGGAATTAGCAGTAAAGCAGGTGTTTAAAGGCACTAAGTCAAAAGCTGAAATGAAGCAATGGATTGAATACAACCTGAGCCTAGTGCATATGGATCATGCGATGCACAAACTGCCCAGTGAAATATCTGGCGGCATGAAACAACGAGTGGGCATCGCCAGAGCCTTGGCAATGGAACCTGAAGTGCTATTGATGGATGAGCCTTTTGGGGCGCTCGATGCTTTGACCCGAGCCCATATGCAAGACTCGCTGATGGAAATTCAACTGGAGCTTAATAATACCGTCATCATGATCACCCATGACGTGGATGAAGCGGTATTGCTGTCAGACAACATTGTGATGATGACCAATGGCCCAGAAGCAACCGTGGGTGAAATTCTTACAGTTGATTTACCCCGCCCAAGAGATCGTCTGGCGCTAGCAGAAGATCCTGAATACAACCGTTTGCGGGCCGAAGTACTGAAGTTTCTTTATGAGAAACAGCGCAAAGTAGAGCCTATTAATATTAGTAAGTCATTAACTACATCAGATGAACAGGCTGAAGCGGTTTAACACTGATGCATGGAACAGTTTAGTTATAAATATAAAAGGAAAGATGATGAAACAGAAGCAACTCGCTGCACTGATTAATAGCAAATTAACCAAATCGATAGTAAGCCTTGCGGCGCCGCTATCATTAACCTTGTTGGCCATGGGCTCGGCTCATGCTGAAACGACCCAGTCCGTTGCTGATGCGGTCACCCAAGGCAGCGTTAAGGTCGACTTGAATTTGCGTTATGAAATGGTTGATCAAGATAATGCCTTAAAAGATGCTGATGGTTTAACCCTTCGCACTCGTCTGACTTATGCCACAGCTGATTACTATGGTTTTTCGTCCACCCTTGAGTTTGAAGATTCACGTGTGGTTGCCGGCGTTGATGATTACAACAATACCTTAGGTAAAAATCCGCAATATTCAGTGATTGCCGATCCAGAAACCACCGAGTTTGATCAATTCTTTTTAAAATATAACTATGAAGGCTTTACCGTTAAAGGTGGTCGCCAAGTCATTACCTTTGATAACCAACGCTTTGTGGGTCATGTGGGCTGGCGTCAAGATAGACAGACCTTCGATGGGGTGATGTTAGAGTACAAATTTAACGATGTATTTAAAATTGACTACGGCTATATCAGCCAGCGTAATCGTATCTTTGCACAGGAAAAAGATATCGATTCAAAAGATAACCTGATAAATGCTTCACTAAAAACCGATTTTGGTACCTTAAGTGGTTATGGGTATTTACTAGAAGAAGATAGCGCCATTGATAACGGCCTTGATACCTATGGTTTACGCTTTGCTGGTAATACCGATGTGGGTGATATCAAAGTATTGTATTCAGCAGAGTATGCCACCCAGGATTCTGATAACGCAGACTTGTCCTATTCAGCTGATTATATGAGCGTTGAGGCTGGAGTCGGTTTTTCGGCGATTACTATTAAAGTGGGTTATGAAGTATTGGGATCAGACGGCGGCGACTATGGTTTCCAAACACCTTTAGCGACCTTGCATGGCTTTAATGGTTGGTCAGATCAGTTTTTATCAACCCCTAAACAAGGCTTAGCCGATCTTTACGCCTCAATTGGCGGTAAGGTGATTGGCGGTAAATGGGCGCTGGTATATCACGATTTTGAGGCTGATGAATCATCGGCTTTAGTGGATGATTTAGGGTCTGAAATTAATGCAGTCTTCAGCGTGCCGGTGACAAAAAATTATACCTTAGGGATTAAATACGCCGCGTATTCAAAAGGCGATACTGCTGCAGGTAAAGTCGATACTGATAAACTGTGGTTATGGGCTAATGCTAAGTTCTAGCCGTAGCTTTTAAGCAGTTGGTCTGAACAGTTAACGCTTAAATAAAAACGGCTAACTCAGTTTGAGTTAGCCGTTTTTTAATAAATTTTCGCTGCTGAGCGACTCGATTTAAGCCGCTTGATTTAGCGCTTTTTCATCTGAATAAAACTGTTGCTCATCGAATTGGCCTTCGCTTTTGCCAACAACCACAGCTGTCATCATGTCACCAGTGACATTGGTTGCGGTGCGGATCATATCAATAACGCGGTCAATAGCGGCGATAAAGGCAATGCCTTCAAGGGGTAAACCAACCACGCCCAAGGTCACTGTTAGCATCACCATCGCACTACCTGGAACACCTGCTGTACCTACTGACGCCACAGTTGCCGTTACCGCAATGAGCATGTAGTCGGTCATATCCAGTGGAATACCGTAAATTTGCGCAATAAATATCGCCGCAATAGCAGGGTAAATACCGCCACAGCCATCCATGTTCATGGTAGCGCCTAACGGCAATACAAAGGCGCTATAGCGCTTTGATACACCCATAGACTCAGTACATTTACTACTTGCTGGTAAGGTGCCAAAACTTGATGCGGTGCTAAATGCCACTAGTTGAGCAGGCATGGCTTTACGGAAAAATTGTACAGGGCTTAGGCCGGCAGCAAACTTCACTAAACCACCATAAACAAAAATAATATGAATTAATGCAGCCACATAAATAGCCACAATAAACTTACCTAATGGCAGTAAAGTTGACAGGCCGTATTCACCAACAACCCATGCCATCAAGCCGAACACGCCGATAGGGGTAAGCTTTAATACCATACGGGTTAGTTCAAACATTACTTCTGAACCTGCTTCAATGGTGCGCTTAAGTGGCTCTGCCTTTTCACCAACGGCGTTAATTGCAATACCAACGAGCGCTGCAAACACAATAATTTGCAGGACTTTACCTTCAGCTAATGATGCAAAAGGGTTTACTGGGATCATATTAAGTAACACTTGGGCAAACCCTGGGATATCACGGTCGCGCACTTCTGAGGTCGCTAGTTCTAAACTGCCGCCCATATCAAATGAGCTACCAATGGCTAAACCAATAAACGATGCCATGGTGCCAGTAAACATGAACATGCCTAAGGTTTTAAAGCTTAAGCGCTTTAAATTAGCTTGTGAGCCTAATGAGGTAATACTGACAACGATGGCGCAAAAAACTAAAGGTGCAACCAACATTTTGATGGCGCTAATAAATAAATCACCTAAAGGTTTTAGTATTACTGCACTTTCGCCTAAAGCTACACCTGCAAGGATACCTAAGGCAAAGCCTGCGAGTACTTTTTGCCAAAAAGGAATGCGTTTCAAGGTTTGAAAAATCATCAAGGTTCCAACTATTTATTATGCTTGCCAGTCGTTACCAGCAAGAGGATTATTATTTCAATAACCTTATACAATCACACAAAAGGCCATTGAATAGTCATTGTAGCTATGTATTACGTTAGCGGTATAAACTGAGTTTAGCCATTGACTTCAGGCTATTTTAAGCCAGCCTAATTAGAGTCTTTTAGGTAATATTTTTCGAATTGTATTCAGCGAATATCGTCGGGACAAACCGTTTTTAATATAACTTATATCATTTTTTCAATTTGTTAATTACATATTGAAATTCAACAGCTTGTTAACTCGTTTTTATATTACGAGTTTAATGGCTAAAACACTATAGATATCATTAGGTAAAGTAAATGACTGCATTGTGGTTAATGTTCAGCGGGGCTTTTTTAGCGGCAACTTTGTTACCAGGAGGTTCAGAAGTTTTACTTGTAGCCTTACTTACGGATCAACCAGAAACCTGGCTTGCGCTGCTGGTGGCTGCCAGTGTTGGTAACACCTTAGGAGCAATAAGCAGTTACTATTTAGGCTATTTAGGTCGCTTTGCTAAGACGCCAGAGGATCTAGCGAGTAAGAAATACCAACATGGATTAAAATTAATTGAAAAATATGGCTATTGGGCGTTGCTGCTTTCTTGGTTGCCATTAATTGGCGATATTCTATGTTTACTCGCTGGCTGGTTAAAGCTACCTATTATCCCGTCTACTGTCATGATGTTAATTGGTAAAACGATTCGTTACTCATTAATAGTGGCTGCCTTTATGTTGGCATGGTAAAACAACTGTTATTGGTTTTTTTTATAAAACCCTATGGTGATCACTGTTGTTAGCTATCTGATTGGAGAGGATATTTTTATATGCGATTGAACCAACAAGGTATAAAACGACTCATAGCATCACATTGACTGATTTCATTGGCTAGATTTCAAGGAGTATATAAGTGAAGAAATGGATCTTGGCAGCAGCGATCTCTATCGCCATTAGTGGCTGCGCACATGAAGCAACAATTTCCCCTGCGTTACCTCAAGGGGTCACATTAGTTGAAACCGTCGCTCAAAGTGACTCTGTGGGTATTCCTTATAAGAAATATCAGCTAGAAAATGGTCTTACGGTGATTTTACATCAAGATACCTCAGACCCTCTCGTTCATGTTGACGTCACTTATCATGTGGGCTCAGCTCGTGAAGTGGCGGGGCGCAGTGGCTTTGCCCATTTATTTGAGCACATGATGTTTCAGGGCTCGCAAAATGTCGGCGATGAGCAGCATTTCAAAGTCGTTACTGAGGCTGGTGGCACCTTAAATGGCACCACCAATACCGATAGAACCAATTATTTTGAAACTGTACCCAGCAACCAGCTGGAAAAAATGCTCTGGCTTGAATCTGATCGTATGGGCTTTTTATTGCCAGCATTGACCAGTGAAAAATTTGAAGTCCAGCGTGAGACAGTTAAAAATGAACGCGCTCAGCGAATTGATAATCAACCTTATGGCCGTTTGAATGAGCGCTTTAACCAAGCAATGTATCCTGCTGGGCATCCGTATTCGTGGCCAGTGATAGGTTGGCCAGAAGATTTAGAACGTGCCAGTGTTGATGATGTGCGTAATTTCTTTAAGCGCTGGTATGGCCCTAATAACGCTACCTTAACCATTGGTGGTGATTTCGATGAAATGCAAACACTAGCCATGGTGAATAAGTATTTTGGTGAGCTAAAACGTGGTCCAGAGGTGTCAGCAGATCCTAAAACCCCAGTGGTCTTAGATAAAACCCGTTATATTTCAATGGAAGATAAAGTTCATTTGCCGCTGATTTATATGGGTTTCCCCACAGTATACGCTCGACATAAAGATGAGGCCGCGCTGGATTTATTAGCCAATATTCTCGGTGGCGGTAAAACCTCACTGCTATACAAAAACTTAGTCAAAGATGGTTATGCAGTACAAGCCTCGGTAGGTCATCCATGCCAAGAGTTAGCTTGTAGCTTAACCTTGTATGCACTGGCTAATCCCGCTTCGGGGGCAACGCTTGCGACGCTTGAGCAGAAAATTAATGACTCTATTAAGGAGTTTGAGCAGCGTGGCGTGACAGATGATGACTTACAAAAGGTTAAAGTACAGTTTGAAGCCGATACTATTTTTGGCATGCAAAGTGTAAAAGGTAAGGTATCAACTCTGGCCTACAATCAAACCTTTTTTGACAACCCTGACATGGTAGCCAGTGACTTGGCCCGTTATGCCAGTGTCACCAAAGATGATGTAATGCGGGTGTTTAATACGTATATCAAAGACAAACCTATGGTGGTCATGAGCGTTGTACCTGAAGGGGCAAAACAATTAATTGCCGCTGAAGATAACTTTACCCCAACCATGATGCCGGTAGCGCCAGAAGCCGTGAGCGGCGTCGATAACGTCAGACAAATTACCTCAAACTTTGATCGTACTATTATGCCAAAGGTGGGTGATGCGCCAGTACTAAAAGTGCCTGAGTTATGGAATGCTTCACTGACCAATGGTATTGAAGTCATGGGTACTGAGAGCCATGAAACTCCAACCGTTGAATTACTGATTTATCTTGAAGGCGGCCACCGCGTTGCGCCCCAAGGTAAAGCGGGCGTGGCGTCATTAACGGCATCTATGCTCAATGAATCAAGCGCTAAACGTTCAACTGAAGAACTAGCTGGCGCATTAGAAATGCTTGGCAGTAGTGTGTCCTTTGGTGCATCGGGCTCACAAAGCTATATTCAGCTTTCAAGTTTGACTGAAAATCTCGCGCCGACTTTAGCGATATTACAAGAGAAGCTATTTACCCCAGGTTTTGTTGAGGCTGACTTTCAGCGCCTTAAACAGCAGCAATTACAAGGTTTACAGCATCAAGAGTCAGATCCTAACTTTTTAGCGCGCCAAGGCTTTTCATCGTTACTTTATGGTGAAAACAGCCCGTTAAGCGTCAATGCTTCTGGCACCTTAGAAAGTGTTGCCGGATTAACCCTTGAGGATGTTAAACAGTTTTATCAGCAGCAGTATCGAGCGGGTAATGCCAAAATGGTGCTGGTATCTGATTTAAGCAAGCAACAAGTGCTGCCGTTATTAAGCCCGTTTGCAGCTTGGCAAGGCAGTGCCAGCTCGCCATTTGTATTACCGCAATTACCAGAGCTTGCTGGTGGCACCATTTACATTATTGATAAACCAGATGCGGCGCAGTCGGTTATTAATATTGGTAAGCGGGCGTTAACCTATGATGCAACAGGCGACTACTTTAAGTCTTACTTAATGAATTACCCATTAGGTGGCGCATTTAATAGCCGTATAAACCTCAATTTGCGGGAAGACAAAGGTTATACCTATGGTGCTCGCAGTGGTTTTAATGGTGATAGCTTAGTGGGGCGATTTATGGCTTCAGCCAGTGTCCGCACTGATGTGACTGCAGAGTCACTTATTGAGTTTATTAACGAGATTAATCTATATCAGCAGCAAGGTATGAGCGAAGAGGAGTTAACTTTTTTACGTAGCTCAATTTCACAAGGTAAAGCATTAGACTACGAAACGCCTTATCAAAAAGCGGGCTTCATGCGGATGATTCAGCGTTACCAACTTGATGACAACTTTACTGAGCAGCAGGCAAATATTGTTCAACAAGTTTCGCGTGCTGAGCTAAATGAGTTAGCTGCCACGCAATTAGACTTATCACAGATGGTGATGCTGATTGTGGGCGATAAAGCTGCTATTCTGCCTAAGTTGCAAGCTTTGGACTATCCTATAGTTGAAATAAAATAAGCATCGCAGTTGTTTTTAGGATAAAAAACCTTATATAGATCAGATATAGGGTTTGATAGCCATTTAAAAATGCTAGAATTTAGTAATTAACGGTGACAGGTTAACTGTTACCGTTTTTTATTTGTAAAACATAGTGAGTGTAGAATGGCTGAAAATGCTTTTTACTGTGAGCTCATATGTGTTTAATAACATGCTTTTAATTGGTTTAAAGAAATGTTAGTGCTAAATATCAGGTCTAGCAGTTTGAATGTCGCATAAGCGAGTCACTACAAGAGAACAGCAAATTGAATTCATTCAATGAAACAGTCGATTATCTATCAAATGCCCAAGGGCGTGAATCTTTACTCGGCATGGTACGAGGCATTGAGCGCGAAGCGCTGCGCATCGAAAGCACTGGCCACCTCGCGATGGATAGCCATCCGCAAAAGCTCGGCTCAGCCTTAACGCATTCTCGTATTACCACTGATTATAGTGAGTCTTTACTTGAGTTCATTACCCCGGTGAATACTAATATTGACACCTTACTTGAAGGGTTAACTCAAACTCACGCCTACAGTGTTAAAAACATGAATGGCCAGACGCTATGGCCTGTGAGCATGCCGTGTTATGTCGGCGATGAAAAAGATATTCCTATTGCCCGTTATGGCAGTTCTAATAACGGTCAAATGAAAACCTTATACCGTAAAGGCTTAACCCATAGATACGGCGCACTCATGCAAATTATTGCAGGGGTGCATTTCAATTTTTCAGTCTCTGAACAATTGTGGGATAGCTTATATGAACGCACTGATAAGTCAGTGTCGCGCTGTGAGTTCATCTCAGAGTCTTACTTTGGCATGATCCGTAATTATCGCCGTTTAGTTTGGGTATTACCGTATTTCTTTGGTTCATCTCCTGCGCTGTGTGGCTCGTTCATTAAAGATAAAAACGTCGGATTTGATTTTAAGAAAACCGGTAAGGGCACCTTATACCTGCCATATGCGACTTCACTTCGTATGAGCGATTTAGGTTACACCAATAAAGAGCAAGAACGCTTAAACATCAGTTACAACTCACTGCCTGAATATTTACAAGGGGTGGGCGAAGCCATTCGCATGCCTTCTGCCAGTTTTGAGAAAATCGGCGTTAAAGTCGATGGTGAATATCGTCAGCTCAATAGCAATGTGCTGCAAATTGAGAATGAGTTTTACTCGCCAATTCGTGCCAAGCGAGTCACCAAAGCAGGTGAGAAACCTTCAGAGGCATTGTCTCGCGCTGGAGTTGAATACATTGAAGTGCGTGCATTAGATGTAAACCCTTATAGCCCAATTGGTATTGATGCCAGTCAGGTAAGATTTTTAGACTTATTCTTGCTGTACTGCTTGCTGTCGTCATCAGAAAAAAGTGATTGCGCTGCAGAGCAGGAAATCGCCGCTAACTTGCAAGCTGTGGTAGTTGAAGGTCGAAAGCCTGGGCTTGAGCTAATTAAAAATGGTCAGTCAATTAGCCGCACTCAATGGCTGAATGACATATTTGAACCTCTGTCTCGCCTCGCTAAGTTGTTAGATGGTGATTCTGGTAATGCATACCAACAGGCATTATCGCAATGGCAAGCCGCTATCGACGATCCAAGTTTAACCCTATCGGGTCGCGTGCTGGACGATGTGGTTAATCAAGGTCAAGATCATAGCAGTTGGGTGAAAAAACTGGCGCTAGATTATCAGCAATATTTATCTGACTACCCATTATCCGCTGAGGTGGAAGCTGGCTATGTTGAAGAGTCGGCACTATCACTTGCTCAACAGCATATGGCGGAAGCGTTACCGAGTGTCGGCTTTGATGAGTTTTTAGCTGATTATTTTGCTGACTTATCCAAACCTGCCGCAGCGTGTCGTTAATGAAAAGGCTAGCTTTATCTGTGGTGGTGCTGGGTCTATTACAAGGCTGTGCATCATCAGTGGATGAGCAAGCTATCTGTGGCTCGGTGGCGAGTTATATAACCCCACCGACCTCGCAGAGTCTTTATCGCGTGGTGGTGACTCATCTTGATGGTAAGCCTGTTATCTCAAGGCCTTATTATAAATTAACCGCTGGAAAACATGAGTTTACCGTGGCAGAGCTCATTGAGTCGCCTGAGTTAAAAGTTAAGCTTGCTGCCCGTAAGCCTAAAAATATTGATGTTGATGTGAAAGCGCACCTGCAGCTTCATTTAGCGGCTGAATTTAATCAAGATAGAATTTATACTGGCGAGAATACCGATTACTGGCAACCCGTCATATGGCAGCAAGAGCCCCATGAATGTGAGTTTGCCAACCCCGATAATTAATGTGCCGCTTAGGCGCGATAAGTGTCCCCAATTAGGCAATAATTTAATGGTTTAGTTACTCATTTATTCCGATATTAAATGTTACCTTGATAGTCTTTTTAGAAAACCTTAGCCGCTGAACCTCCCTCTAGCCCAGCTTTATTGTCAGACTTGAGTTCAAGTATTTTTTGACTAATACCAATGGTCGCATTCTAGCGACAGATTAAGTTCTATTTTTTAACGCCGTGGTTTGCATCTAGTTTATTTTGATGTGAAAATCGAATCGCTTTAGTTAACTCCTGATATTGATTACTTTAAGGGCATTTATGACGTGGTTTTTTCGTGCTTTGGGCGCAATGTTTCTTTTACAGCTTACGGGCTGTGCAACTCCGCCACCTAAAGAGCCTGATAATTTATGCTCAATATTTCAAGAAAATCGCTCTTGGTATAAATCGGCGGTAAAAACGCGCGAAAAGTGGGGCGTACCAGTACATGTGCCTTTAGCTATGATGTTCCAAGAAAGCTCGTTTAAACATAATGCCGCGCCACCAATGGAATACTTTTGGGGCTTTATTCCTATTGGCCGCGCCAGTGATGCCTATGGCTATGCTCAAGCAAAAACCATGACATGGGATGACTATGTACGTGAAACCGGTAATTCATGGTCAAGTCGCAGTAATTTTGATGATGCGATGGATTTTATGGGCTGGTTTATCTATAAAACCCATGCCATTAATGGGGTGTCAAAATGGGATGCGAAAAATCAGTATTTGAATTATCACGAAGGTTGGGGCGGCTATAAACGTGGCAGCTATAAAGCTAAAGCATGGCTTGGACCTGTTGCTAATCGTGTTGATGCTCGCGCCAGAAATTACGCTGCTCAGTATCATACCTGTAAAGAAGATCTCGACTCTTCCTGGTTATGGCGGTTATTTTTCGGTTAATACGCATTAGTTATTGTCATTCTCATCAGCCTCGCATTCGCGGGGCTTTTACTTTCTCTTGGTTAGATCAGTTTTTATACTTAACCTTGTTCATAAATATTTAACAATTAACGCTAAACTTTTTGCAGCTTATTCCGATAGTAATAAAACCGCTTGTGACAATTTGTAACCCTTGAGGCTATATGGCTTTTGGGGGGGATCAATGTTAAGCACCGCTAGCGCTAAAAGCTCATGACGAGTTGCTAGAAAAATATAATCACTACTTTCGGAACTGTATATGCAATCTCACAATAATAATAAATTACAGGCAACACTGCTTTATCCGTTAATCTCGTTGGTGCTGGTGGCATTGGTCATCATTGCATTTTTACCTTCTCAAATTGATAAAACCACGCTGTTACTCATTGTCGCGCTATTAGGTGCGGCGCAAACGATAGTAGGTCTGTATTTATTTAAGCAGTTTTTACACACACGCTTGAGTCAACTGGCTGAGTATCTAAGTTTAGTTATTAGTACGAAAGCCGCCCCTAAAAAGCCGCTAATCGATAGTGGTAATGATTTACTGGCGAAAATCACCAACGACCTTAGTGGTTTTATTGAAGAACTGAAATTGGTTTTAGATGACATTAAGCAAGATGCCAATAATTTTCACCATGGCTCGCAGGAGTTGGCGCAGCAAATGAATTCGGCTGAATCATCCGTTGCCAAAAGCACTGCTGAAACCGAGCTTATTTCAAGCTCATTAGCAGACATAGTGAAAACGGCAGATGAGTTATCAATCAATGCCGACGAATTTAAATCAACCTCTACGGAAGTGAAGCAATTACTTGAGCTCGGTAATAATGATGCGTTAAGTAATCAAACTGCCATGACCACCTTTGCCAATGGCATTGAAAGTTTGGTATCTGATTTAGATTTATTAAACAGCGACAGCCAGAAAATTGGTAATGTTTTAGAAGTGATTAAAAGTATTGCCGAGCAAACCAACCTATTGGCGCTAAACGCTGCCATTGAGGCCGCTAGAGCCGGTGAGCAAGGCCGCGGTTTTGCGGTTGTGGCTGATGAGGTTCGCGCATTAGCTCATCGCACTCAGGAGTCGACGGTAGAAATTCAAACTATTGTTTTAGAGCTGCAAGCCAAAGCGGGTAATGCTGTTAATGCCATTAGCGACAGTCAAAGAGTGACTAATGAAAGCGTGCAACAATGCCTGCGGGTCACCCAAGCATTTACTGATATTGGCGGCGCATTTGAGCAACTTGATAGTGTTGCCAGTAATATGACCTACAGCATTCAAGGGCAGCAATCTTCCACTAACAGTATCAGTAGTCGAGCGCTGGAAATTACCCGTTTGAGTCATGAAGTGCAGCAGAGCTTAAAAGCGATTTCAGACCGCGCTTATAGGCAACAAACCAGCTCTGAGCATCTTGAGAAAGTACTCACTCGAGTGTGTATTTAAACCCTAGCTAAATCATTACTTGCAAATCAATAGTCCATAAAAAAGGAGCCTTAGCTCCTTTTTTATGGGTTACGATTAAGTGCCATTGATCTTAATCAGCGCTAAATTCATCTAAAACCCAGGCTAATGGCGCTTGATACAGCTGCGGCATCCATTGTTGTAGCTGACCAATACTGTCGGTTAGCATCGCGCTATTATGAACCGATAAGTTTAAGTGACCCACTTTACGACCGACGCGAACTTCTTTGTTGTACCAGAATAACTCAGCGTTGGGTAAGCTTAACCAGCGGTCATCTTTATCAACACCAATTAAGTTCACCATCACACATTGATGATTCACTTGTGGGGTATGTAAAGGTAATCCGCACAAGGCACGCAGGTGCAATTCAAACTGATTGATATGACAACCTGATTGAGTCCAGTGACCAGAGTTATGAACCCGAGGGGCTAACTCATTAATCAGTAATTCATCACCAACCCGGAAACATTCCATCGCCATCACTCCAACATACTCAAGCTTATGCATAATTTTACTTAGCATGGCTTCAGCTTGGGCTTGTAAGTGGTTTAAGCGCGATAATGGCGCAATCGATGCCATTAAAATACCGTCTTGATGGAGATTTAACGCTAGCGGGTAAAATAAGCATTCGCCGGTTTGGGTTCGTACGCCCACTAATGACACTTCTTCATCAAAATTAATCGCTTGCTCAGCAATGGCTTCATTACGCCAATCAGCAGGGATGGTGGTTGATTCAGCTTGTTTTAACCAGTGTTGACCTTTGCCGTCGTAGCCACCGGTGCGGCGCTTTAATAATACTCGCTCGCCATATTGCTGATGCAACTGCGCCGTTTGAGTATTATCGTCAACCAGCTCCCAAGGTGACGTTGGTACAGCTAACTCATCCAATAAGCTTTTTTGGGTAAAACGGTCTGCCAGCAGGCCAAAAACCGGGCCATTAATGAAATGCTTATGCTTGCTAAGTTGCAAGCTTAAGTTTGATTCAGGCCATTGCTCTCGTTCTGCGGTGATGACGTCAGTATCGCTAAGAGGTAAACGCTCATCTGATGGGGTCATAATATCAACCGGACGAACATTAATCGCTAAAGGCTGCCCAGCATGGGACAACATAGCGCCTAATTGACCATCACCTAAAACCCATACATTGTGCTGTGTAGCGTGGGTTTGATTTTTTTGCTCACCGTCCTGCTTAGCCATTAAGCTTCCCTCGGATCTGGATTTTCAAGGATTGAATTAGTTTGCTCTTCACGAAAAGCATCCAAACGCGCTGCAAGTTCACTGTCTTCAACCGCAAGAATTTGGCTAGCAAGTAAGCCGGCATTAAACGCCCCAGCAGTACCAATAGCAAGGGTACCAACTGCAATACCTTTAGGCATTTGTACGATAGACAGTAAGCTGTCCATGCCTGATAACGCTTTGCTTTGCACAGGCACACCCAGCACTGGAAGGCGGGTTTTTGAGGCAATCATACCGGGTAAATGTGCTGCACCACCGGCGCCGCCGATAATGACTTTAAAGCCTTTACCAGCAGCAGTGCTAGCAAAGTCCATGAGTTTGTCAGGAGTACGATGCGCTGAGACAACTTCAACGTGATATGGCACCTGCAGCTTATCCATAATTTCTGCGGCGGCTTCCATGGTCGGCCAATCACTCTTAGATCCCATAACTACGGCAACAAGGGCTTGCATGATAACTCCTTAACACACTTATTATATTAGAATAATTTTACTTATACCTGCATAGGGTACAGGCATTATAGGCTGCATTTTTGCGCCTATAAAAAAGGGGCTAGATAATATCATGTTGGCTCACATTTCGCTGCATTTCAGTGTTTTTTGGGGCTGAAACTCAGTTTGTGATTACGAATGCTTATACTGGCTTTTGGTAAACATCGAACAGCAATCGTGTACTGCAAGTTTTGGGTTATTGATAAGGTAAAAATTAACCCGTTAACGTTACGCATAATTAATGTGCTTTTGGGTTTATGGTATTGATTTATATTGTTTTGTTTTGGAGGTGATTAAATGTGAAAGATAAATAACCCTTTTTTAATCTGAGCACGTTAATAATAGTATTGTGGTTATTACGGAGTCATAGATGAGTAAATGTACAATTTATCAGGCGTGCAAACTAAGCCTATTGCTGCTTGTAAGCGTTAATGGGGTTGCTGAAACTCTAACATTACAGCCAAACTGCGTGGCTGCTCAGCAGGCTGTTGTGAGTCATGGCGGCAACATGGTTAGTGGTGAAACGCCATTATCCCTGCTGACATTTAATACGGATAGCAGCGGCTGTATCAGCGACTATAACAGGCTAAAGCACTTACTCAACCAGCAAATCTGGCCTGAAAAAAATACCATCCAAAGCCAGAATTTACTCAATGCATTTCAATATGACTTTAGTCAATATCAGCCATTATCTGAAAACTATCAGATACATACTGAACTGGCGCCATCGCCTTATAATAATGACACCTTGCTGCTGTTGATTAATATCAAACAGAGTGACAAGGCCACAGAGCCTGCAAAGCAAGGCTTAGCTTATTTACAAGCCAAGTTACGCTTCAATCCAAGGTTGATTACGGAATACCGACTGATTGGTTTTGAGCGAAATTATGGCAACCCCGTTAATAAACAAATGTCCAAAGGCCATGCTCGATTGCAGGCTCAATCAAGTGGCCAATATAGTGCCTTGTATGAGTTGCGCATCGATGATTCAGCTGCTTATAAATCACCAGCCCATAAACCAAGTGCTCAGCAGCGCTTTAGTGCCGATAACCTCGCCACATTGTCATTGCAGGACATGCGTATAACAAGCCAACAAGCTTTGCTTGGCCAGTTTGATATTGACATTGCTCAACAAGACAAATTCTTTCAACAAGCCAGTGATGAGTTTCGTTTTGCTGCAGCGGTGGCGGGTTTAGGGCAATTAATTAATCAAAGTAATTATGTTCATGGCTTTGATTATCATGAGTTAGTTAATATCGCTCTTGATGCTAAAGGGGCAGATAGCCAAGGTGAGCGCAGCGAGTTTATTGCCCTTGTTAAGCAGGCGATGCTAGTGTCTGTTACAAACAATGTCGGGATAAAAAAGCCCCATCAACGACAAGCTTATCCGATGCCGCAGCCTATTTATGATACTCCGCCAAAGCAGGGCAGCATTATTGGCAAGGCTATTTTTAACTAGCCTATTATTAACTCGGCTATTATTAACGAGCTCATTGTCGACAGGAGTATTAATGATAAGGTGCTGTGAATAATATAGCTCAATTGCAGAGTATTAATAGACAATCGCATTTACGCTGGGCAAACTGTTTAAAGTGATTAAAAACAGTCTATAAACCAAGGTTGCCGGCGGTGAAGGATAAAATAACTGCATTATCAGATGAGCAATTAATGTTGAATTATCAGCAAGGGGACTCGCTTGCTTTTGAGCAGCTGTATAGCAAACATAAAGGGCCTTTGTATCGCTATTTTGTGCGCCAAATCAACGATAAGCAATTAGCAGAAGATCTATACCAAGACACGTGGGGCAAGGTGATAAAAGCCGCCAGCAGTTATAAAGTCACAGCCAAGTTTACCACTTGGATTTATCGCATTGCCCATAACTTACTGATCGATCATGTGCGGGCGGTGAAACCACTCGATAAGCTTGCTGAAACCGCAGAAGAGGGCATGGATAGCTTTGATGCCAGCACACTGGATAGTTCTCATCGCAGTCGTCCTGATGAGCAACTGCTTGATAGCCAAAAAGGGCAATTATTAAAGACCTGTATTAGTAAATTGCCTCAATTACAACGAGAGGCTTTTTTGCTGAATATTGAATTGGGCTTAACAGCTACGGCAATCAGTGAGATTGCCGATGTAACCTTAGAGGCCACCAAAAGCCGCATTCGCTATGCCTATCAAAGTATTAAGCAATGTGTAGCGCTGAAATGGCAAGGGGCGGATCATGAGTGATTCTAAAGATAAAAGCTCAGTCAACGATAAGACTGATGAACAGTTTGTGGCTTTGCAGCAAGAAATTAAAACCCTGTATCAGCAGGATTTAGAAACGCCCCCCAAAGCGATGGATAAGGCTATCTTAGCCCAAGCTAAATTGAGCGCCGCTCCAGTTGAGCAGGCAAGAGCATCTCAAGGTTATTCAGCAGCCACAAATGTCGTGCAAGTGAGTTTTTGGCATAAGCATCGTTTAGGGCTGTCAACCGCGGCATCTGTAATGATCATTGCCAGCGTGATATTAGTTAATCCAAACTTTACCCAACATGCCAATATAGATGCGGGTGACAGTGTGCCAATGGCAACGAAAGCCACTGAAACGCCTATTTCAGCAACAGTAACGCCAACAACTATTTCAGCAACGCCAACGCCAATGACGGCAACGACAGTTGAGTCTGCCGCTGATGTGCTCCCAACTGTGACAACTAAAGTTATGCCTCAACAGCAGCGTGAATCTATGTCTGCGGCTCAATCACAACCACAATTACAATCACAACCAGAATCTCAGCCTCAAGCTCAATTACCAACGCCAGCACAAACTCGTTCAGCAGTTACTGTCATGAGCTCAGCTAACGACATTAACTCAGCTAACACGACTAGCGCAGCCAACGCAACTGGCGCAGCTAAGGCAACAAACTCCATTAATGCAATCAAGCATTTAGCTGAACTGTTAGATAACAAACAATTGGAGCAAGCTCAGGCATATTCGAAGGTTATTGAGCTGCAATTCCCTGAGATTATTCAGCAGCAGCATCCTCAATATCAGCAATACCAACAATTACAGCAGCGCTTAAGCTTGCAACAATCGATTCAATAATGGCACTAGTGCGCTAACAGTAACATTGGCTCTAGCTTGAAGATTTGTTGTCGAGCTAGGTGTCCAAAGCACCAAGGGTAACAACAAAAGTTGTTACCCTTTTTTTGCGGCGAATAAGTTAATTGTTACAATTTGTTAAACTTTTATCGCAATAAATACTGGGTTTTATACTGCTAAATCAGTTTAAGTTTGCTAGTTTGATTGCTTGAAAATAATAATATTTACAAGGACTTTTCTGACTATGAAACTTCGCCATTCTGTTAGCGCCTGTTTATTAGCTCTTGGGCTGTTAAGCACATCCGCTCTTGCGGTTAATTCAGACAATCAAGGCTATTACCGCGCGCCAGCGCTACATGATCAAACCTTGGTATTTACCGCCGAAGGCGATCTTTGGCTTAGTCAGTTAAATCAAACTTCAGCAACACGATTAACCACCCAAGCAGCAGAAGAAATCGATGCTGTGATTTCAAAAGATGGTAATTGGCTTGCCTATAGCGCGAACTATGATGGCGCTACTGAAGTGTATGTCATGCCGATCAAAGGCGGCGTTGCCAAGCGAGTAAGCTTTGAAAATAGTCGCGTCAGATTGCAAGGCTGGACAGCCAGCGGGGAGATTTTGTATGCCACCGATAATGCTAATGGACCGGCAAATTACTGGGTTCTTAAAACGGTAGATCCACAGACGCTGCAATTAACGGATTTACCCCTAGCAGATGCGATTGAAGGCACCATTGATGATGCGGGCGAGTATGTTTATTTTACTCAGTTTGGCCTGCAAACCAGTGGTGATAACGCCAAAGTTTATCGTGGCGGCGCTTTAGGTAAAATTTGGCGATTTAAATTGGGCAGTAATCAAGAGGCGCAAAAGCTGACAGCAGCTCATCAAGGCTCAGTAAGACAACCCATGCTGTGGCAAAATCGGCTTTATTTTATTAGCGACCAATCTGGCAATGATAATATTTGGTCGATGACGCTTGATGGTCAAGATGCTAAGCAACATACCCAATTTAGTGCTTGGCAAGTCAGAGATGCACAGTTAAATGATGGTCGAGTTGTGTTTCAGCATGGGGCAGATATTAAAGTCTTTAGCATTAATGATGGCAGTTCATCCTTAGTCGATATTAGCCTGACTTCAGATTTTCCCCATCGCCGTGAACATTGGTTAAAAGATCCAATGGCATTTGCTACCTCAGTGGAGTTAGCCGCCAGTGGCGATAAAGCGGTGATCACCGCTAGAAGCCATGTAGCCATAGCAAGTCATGATGGCCGCCGCTTAATCCAAGTGCAATCACCCGCTAACGCCCGCATTAGAAATGCGTTATTAAGTACGGATGGTGATTGGGTTTATGGCATCAGTGATGCATCAGGCGAGCAAGAGATCTGGCAATTCCCCGCTGATGGCAGTGCAGGGGCAAAACAACTCACTAAAGATGGCAGTAGCTTAAGAACCAGTCTGCATTTATCACCCAATGGCCGCTATATTGCCCATGATGACTACGATGGCAATGTGTGGTTACTGGATTTAAACAAAGGTAAAAATACTAAAATCATCACCCATGGTGAAGGGTTAGGAGAATATCCGGATATCGTTTGGTCTGGTGATAGCCAATTTATTGCCTTAACCAAATTGGAAATGGGTCAACAGCGCCCGCAAATCGTGCTGTATTCGGTTAATGATAATAAAGCCCAATCCATTACCAGTGATAAATACGAGTCACATTCACCTAGCTTTAGCCCTGACGGACAATGGTTATATTTTTTATCAGCGCGGCACTTTAAAGCGACTCCAGGTTCGCCTTGGGGTGATAGAAATATGGGACCGGTTTTTGATAAGCGCACTGAAATCTTTGCCATCGCATTAACTGAAAAGTCGGTATTTCCCTTCGTAAAACCAACCGAGCTCAATAGCAGTATCATTGCCGATGCCAAAGAGGCTAGAAGTCAGGCTGATAGTAATCAAAAAGTCAAAGTGGATTGGGATAATATCAGTCAAAGACTCTGGCAAGTTCCGGTGGCATCAGGCAATTATTCCAGCTTAACTGCCAGTAAAGATAAGCTATATTTGCTCGATACAGTGGCAGATAAAAGCAGCTTAAAACTGGTGAAGTTTGATAACTTGTCGCCTGAGGTAACCGAGTTTTCCGCTGATATCAGCGACTATCAACTTTCAGATGATGGTGAAAAATTACTGCTAAGAAAACAGGCTAATCCAAGTGAGCTGCATATTGTTGATGCTGGCGATAAAATAGCCACAGAGCTTAAAAACACTCAGGTTGATACCGCCCAGTGGCAGTTATCTATAGCGCCAATGCAAGAGTGGCAGCAGATATTTGAAGATGCCTGGTTAATGCACCGTGACTCCTTTTTCGACAAGAATATGCGCGGGGTTAATTGGCAGCAGGTGAAGCAAAAATATCAGCCGTTATTAGCCCGCTTAACCGATAGAAATGAGCTTAATGATTTGTTCAAGCAAATGATGGGCGAGCTTGATTCATTGCACTCGCAAGTGCGCGGTGGTGATATAGCTAAAAACGACACTGCCACAGGGGCAAGTTTAGGGGCACGGTTAGCGCAAACCTCAAAAGGGGTGCTGATTAACCATATTTATCGTAACGACCCAGAGCTACCAACGCAGGCATCACCGCTGGCCCGTATTGACGTTGACGCCGCAGAGGGCGACATCATCAAAGCCATTAATGGTAAGCCTGTCAGCAGTCTTGCTCAGGTTAGTCAACTACTGCGTAATCAAACCAATAAACAAGTGTTGTTGGAGTTAACTCGTGGTAAAAAAAGCCATCAAACGATTGTTGTGCCCCATGATAACCGCACCGATGCCAAGCTGCGTTATTTAGACTGGGTCACCAATAATGCCGCTAAAGTCAGCAGTGCCAGTAAAGGCAATATTGGTTATTTACATTTGTATGCCATGGGGGCTGGGGATATTGAAAGCTTTGCCCGTGAGTTTTATACCAATTATGACAAAGACGGTTTAATCATTGATGTGCGTCGTAATCGTGGCGGTAATATCGATAGCTGGATTATTGAAAAGTTACTGCGCCGTGCGTGGGCTTTTTGGCAGCCCACCCATGGCACTGCTAATACCAATATGCAGCAAACCTTTAGGGGTCACTTAGTGGTGCTCGCGGATCAAATGACTTATTCAGATGGCGAGACCTTTTCAGCAGGCATTAAAGCCTTAGGGTTAGCGCCGTTAATTGGTAAGCAAACTGCGGGTGCAGGGGTTTGGCTTTCAGGGCGCAACAGCCTAACGGATAAAGGTATGGCAAGAGTGGCGGAGTATCCACAATACGCTATTGATGGCAGTTGGATTGTTGAAGGCCACGGAGTTGAACCGGATATTGAGGTAGATAACTTACCTTTTGCCACATTCTCGGGCCAAGATGCCCAACTTGAAACCGCCATTCGTTATTTAAAAGATGAGCTGATCCAAAAGCCAATCGCGCCGTTAAAAGCTAAGCCAATTCCTGCAAGCGGATTTGCGGCAGATACTAAAGCGCAATTTTAAAGGCGCTAACTTGAGTTAAGCTTGGTAAATAAGTGTAAAAAAACCGATATCAAGTCAAGTTGATATCGGTTTTTTTATTTGTAAATACAGCCTTTAGCAGGTATTTATCAGCCGTTAATTGCTACTTCAGAATTAACACTATTGGCGATAAAGCAATTGGCGTGGGCTTTGTCATGGATTTTATTTATCACTTCCTGACTGACTTCAATGCCTTCTGCAAAAGTTACCACTGGATTTAAGGTCATTTTGGTGACTGACAGCTTACCGTTATCATTTTTGCCTAGTTCTGCTTTGGCATTATCAACATAGGTTTCAACTGTTAGGCGTTTTAAATGGGCAATGGCTAAAAAGGTTAGCATGTGGCAAGAGGATAAGGCCGCAAGCAAACTTTCTTCAGGATTCACTTTGGCTTCATTGCCTTTATATTCAGGCGCTGAAGAAGCGTGAACAACTTGACCTGTACCAAATTCGATTTGGTGATCCCGGTTAAACTCTGGCGCTTGATGATCAAAATGATCTGCTTGCCATTTTACCGTTAACTTAAAACCCATCATTTATCCTTTGTATACATTTTCAAACACTTAGTGAGTAATATTTTAATGTTGTCATTAGAAAGTTTACTCAAATAGTTTCGCTGAAAAAGTATTCTACCTGAGTGAGTGACGAAATCTACCTCCCCTTAGATATTTAATGAATAGCCTAGATCTAAAAGCGGAACTGTAGCCGCAGTGTAAATTTCAAGCAAGATAGTTTAATAGATTTTAGCATTTAACTTCATAAGCTTAGCTGCGATAGCCTTAATTTAAATGTTAACAGAATGTTATGAATACGTATGCAGTAAATTGAGACTAGCGCAAATCCATGACTAGTATATCGGGATAATAATGCCTGATATTCCATTAGTCTGAGTGGTATAACTGAATGTTGGGTGACTAAAAAGCCACTATGGTGAGGGAAACTCAATGTTCAATTGTAAACCTAGTGTTTTATCGCTAGCGCTAGCTGCTGCGGGGGTCGGATTAGCTTTTTCATCCGATATTGCGTTTGCTGCCGATGAAATCAATACAGAAAAAAACCAGGTCGCTGATGCGGTCAATAATAACACTACGACCGATAACAGTAGTGCTAGCAATGCTGTTGCAGATAATGCTGAAGCAAACAGTGTCGCAGAAGATACTGACATTGAAGTGATCAGTGTTACTGGCTACAGCCGTAGTTTGATCGATTCTCTTAACTCAAAACGCTATGGGGATACCGTTTCTGAGCAACTATCAGCAGATGACTTAGGTGCACTGCCTGATGTATCAATGGCCGATGCATTAACGCGATTACCGGGTATTTCAGCGGTACGAACAGGCGGTCAGGCGGCTGAGATTAATATTCGTGGTATGTCAGGCGACTTTGTTTTCTCAACCTTGAATGGGCGTGAGCAAGTATCCACCAGTGGTTCTCGTAGCATTGAGTTTGACCAATACCCTTCAGAGTTAATTAGTTCAGCAGCCGTTTATAAATCGCCAAAAGCTTCACTGATTGAAGGTGGTGTAGCAGGTACTGTTGAACTGACGACAGTCAGCCCATTAAGTAAAGAAAAACAACATAACTTTACCGCCAATGTACGTGGCATGTATAACGACCGCGCTGATGAAGTTTATGGTGCTGAAGAGTTCGGCCACCGCTTAAGTTTCTCATACCAAGGCAAGTTCCTAGAAGATACTCTAGGTGTGGCAGTGGGCTATGCCCGTCTTGAACAGCCAAGCGTCGCGACGCAATTTGTAGGTTTTGCTTATAATGGCTTGTTAGATGTTGATGGCTTAGAGAATGATACTAATGGCCCTGTTGGCGATGACGGTGACATGAGCAATGTTCATAAAGAATACCTAGGTGAAGGCTTCGAGTTACAACATTTAGGCGGTGTTGAAACCCGAAATGGCTACATGGGGGCTATTGAATGGGCACCGGTTGATAATTTTGTCCTTAAAGCTGATGCATTTATATCTCGCTTTGACACAGAAGCTTTTGCTCGTGGTTTTAGGGTAAAACTTGATGGTGAAAATGCCAATATTCATAACCCTGTATTAGATGGTAATGCGGTGGTTGGTGGTAATTTCGGGCGTAAATCAAAAGACAGTAATACTCGCGTTGAAATCGTCAACGATGACAATCAAGATTTTGATGAAGTAAACAGCTTTGGCATCAATGCTGATTGGCAAGTCACTGATAACTTAAATGTAAATTTAGATGTGTCGTTATCGTCAGCTAAAAGTGATTTCCGTAATGGTTTGCTATGGTCTAACGTTGCAGAAGATGCCACCATCGATTCACCCATATTTGATAATGATGTGGCAATTAACTATCTACTTAATGGTTTAAATCTACCTGATGTGGGTTTTAATCAGGCTGATGACTTTTCAAATATAGATAAAGTTATGGTGAGTAAATACGGTATTTACCCCTTTGTAAATGAGGATGAATTAACTGCATTTCGTTTAGATTTCACCTATGAACTTGAAAATGATTTTATCTCAAGTATAGAGTTTGGTGGTCGCTACTCTGATCGTACCTACTCAAATGATCGCTCGGTATTTGAATATGGTGCTGATAACGCTTTTTCTGAATCGCAACCACCACTAAGGTTAACTGATGAAATGGCCACAGTGGTCGACTGGGAAGGGGACTTTGGTTACTTCCCTTCATATCTAGCGATTGATGTAGATAAAGCCCTCAATGCATGGTTCCCTGATGGCACACCGCAACCTGTTCAAACTTGGGGTAATGCTGCTGGAGTCATTGACGCGAAAGGTTATGAAAATGGTTACTCATGGACCATGCTGCAAAGTGGGGAGGTATACGAAGAGGTCTTTTCCGGTTATGTGATGGCTAATATCGATCTAGAAATAGGCAGCTTGCCTATAACGGGTAACTTTGGCGTGCGTGTGGTTAACACTGACCAGTCTGCCACTATGCTTCAAAACGTTGAAGGAGAGGCTACATTAGGTGCGCAAAATATCACTGACGAAATTGGTATTATTAATCAATATTACGCGCCCACAGTTCAAGGTATTAGCTATACAGATTATTTGCCATCGATAAACCTTAATTTCAAATTAAATGATGAGTCCCAATTGCGCTTTGCGGCCGCGAAAGTGATGTCTCGCCCGCCAATTAATCGTCTTGCTGGGGACATTAGTGCAACGGTTTCAGATGATGGCGAAATCAATGGTTCCAGTACTAACAATCCTTTCTTAAAACCATTTTATGCCGATCAGTATGATTTATCTTATGAATACTACCTCGATGACGGTGCGATAGTTGCCGCAGTATTCTACAAAAATATTGACTCATTCATTGATACCATTGGTATCACTGATTTCGATTTTGCAGGGAATGGCTTTAATGTCCCAGAATACAAAGAGCTTGATAATAATTCCCGTGTACCCACCTATAACGGCACTTATACCACCGCAGTAAATAATGCTAACGGTGGCTACATCCGCGGCCTGGAATTAGCTTATACCCAAGTATTTTCAACCTTACCTGATGCTTGGTCAGGCTTAGGCTTTAATGCCAGTTATTCCTATACCGAATCAGAGGTTGAATCTATCACCAGTTTAGGTGGCGATACAACGATTCAATCATTAGCTGGATTATCTAATAACGTTGCTAATGCAACACTGTTCTATTCCTATGAAGGGTTTGAAACCCGAGTGAGTGCGCGTTATCGCGATGAGTTTGTGTCAGAACAAGTTGCCATTAATGAACAAGTGGTCAACTTTGATGGTGAAACAGTCATTGACTATCAAGCGTCTTATCAAGTCACAGATGGGTTAGGTGTGTTATTTCAAGTAAACAATTTAACCGATGAACCCACCAAAAGTTATTTTGGCACCCAGCAAAAAACAGGAACGATTCAATATTTTGGGCGTGAATATTATTTGGGGTTCACTTATGCAATGTAATCACTTGAAAGAAAATCGAGAGAATAAACACCAAGTATCACGTTTGATAAAAACATATTCAATGGGGAGAGCCCACTCATGATGAGTATTTCTAAAATAATAAAATTGACTGCGGTTGCAGCTAGTATCACTGCATTGACAGGCTGTGGTAGTGAATCATCAGAACCTGGTGAGGTATTATTGACTTGTAGTTCGCCAAACATTCCCAACTCTACAGGCACTGAATGTGTGGCTCCGCCAGCAAAAGTGTGTAAAGCACCGACTTTCCCTGATGCCAAAAATGAAGCTTGTATTGTTGGTTATAACGACAGTTTACCTTTACCTGTGGTTTTAGCTGGTGAAAATCAAGCTGTTCTATATTACAACCGCTTGAAGGATAATAATAACACCGAAACGAATCCGAATTATTCGGCATACAGGCTCCATACTTGGAATAACGATGCCTGTAATAGCTATGCCCCACCGTTTGACTCCACAGAATGGAGTAATGGCCACCTGTTTGATGGTGTTGATGAAAACTACGGTGCTTATTGGATCCTTAATCTTAAAGAAGGGTACTCAGAGTGTGCCCAATTTATTATCCATGATGGTGATACCAAGGCGTTATCTGCAGGTGATTTGTCGGTTAACCTCAAGGCTTATGAAGATTCTACTGCAATAGAGGCTCAATTTGATCGGGCTAATTTTACCATTGATGGCACTCCTGATGTCTATAACTTCCCTATATTGGATGTCGGTTTCTCTATTGAGGGGGCAAGTGCTCATTGGCTCGATCAAAATACTTTTGTATGGAATCAGTCAGCGGACGGAATCGCAAAATTTGTTATTCATCATTCTGATATTGCAGGAATTGCAGCTGACAATGATGGCAATATCAGTGGCACACAAGTTGAAGTTATGAGCAGTGAGCTAACTGATGCGCAAAAAGCCTTAGTACCGCATTTAGCGGATTGGCCTGCTTATGAAGCGAATTTTACTACAGAAGAAGCTAAGTCTATTGCTAAAAATCAGTTGGTTATGGTGGCTTATGATGGCGACGACAAACCTGTTGCAGCAACTCATGTTCAAGCCGCTAAAGTACTTGATGCACTGTACACCGCTGGTGAGAATGATGCTGATGAAGCTGACTTAGGCATAATCTATGATGGCAGTAACATCATGGCGAAAGTCTGGGCACCAACAGCTCAAACAGTGAATTTGAAAGTTTATGATGCAGCTAAAAACTTAACCCGTACTGAGTCGATGACCTTAGATGCTGAAACGGGGATTTGGTCATTTAGCGGTGATATGAGCTTAGACAGAATGTATTACCGTTACGAACTCATTGTTTTCCATCCTGTAACTAAAGCCATTGAAACACTTGAATCAACGGACCCTTATTCTCTGAATGTGTCAACCAATGGCCGCTATAGTCAATTTATTAACTTAAGTGATGATGACTTAAAACCTGATGGTTGGGATGACCACGAAGTCATGACGGTTGCCAATCCTGAAGATATCGTGATTTACGAAGGTCATGTTCGTGATTTTAGTGCTCGCGATGAAAGCACTAGCGCAGAAAACCGAGGTAAGTATTTAGCCTTTACTGAAGCGGGTAGTGCACCTGTTGAGCATCTACGTAAATTAGCTGAAAGTGGCGTGACTCATTTTCATTTATTGCCTGTCAATGATATCGCTACTGTTAATGAAGATCCGGCAGAGCGAGTTGATATCACAGACACTTTAGGCACCTTGTGTGACAAGATTGAAGACAGTGCAGATGCCTGTGTTACCCAAGATAAATCAGCCACAATTGAATCAATCCTAGCAGGAGCATTACCAGGCTCAAAAGATGCCCAAGCATTAGTTGAAGCTATGCGCGGCTATGACAGCTTTAACTGGGGGTATGACCCTCAGCATTTTATTGCCTCAGAAGGCAGTTATGCTAGCGATGCCGATGGCATTGCTCGAGTTAGAGAGTTACGTGAAATGAACTTAGCTTTACATGAGTTAGGGCTAAGAGTCGTGTTAGATGTGGTGTATAACCATACCAGTTCATCTGGGCTTTGGGATAACTCAGTGCTCGATAAAGTCGTGCCAGGTTATTACCACCGTTATAACGAAATTAGCGGTAACATTGAATCATCCACCTGTTGTGATAATACCGCCACTGAACATCGAATGATGGATAAGTTTGTCTCTGATTCAATGGTGATTTTAGCTGAGCAATATGGTTTTGATGGTTTCCGATTCGACGTGATGGGTCATATGCCTAAGAGCAGTATTTTAGCTGCCCGTGATGCCGTTCAAGCGGTTGATGCTGATAACTACTTCTATGGTGAAGGTTGGAACTTTGGTGAAGTCGCCGATAATCGATTGTTTGAACAGGCCACTCAAGCCAATATGGCAGGCAGTGAAGTCGGTACCTTTAATGACCGTATTCGTGAGGCCGTTCGAGGGGGGGCTTTATTTGCTTCTGAGCAAAAAGATGATTATTTGCGTGACCAAGATACGCTGCGCTTATCAATGGCAGGTAACTTACAAAACTACGTCTTAAAAGACTTTAACGGCAATACTGCCACAGGGAGTAGCTTTAGCTGGAACTCACAGCCAACAGCTTACACCTTAGATCCTGCAGACAGTATTAACTATGTATCAAAGCATGATAACGAAACCTTATGGGATATTTTACAGTATTCAAATGATATTGGTTTATCGTTAGATAGCCGCGTACGAGTGCAAAATATTGCTGCTACGATTCCATTAATGAGCCAAGGTATTCCATTTTTACAAATGGGTGGCGACATGTTGCGCTCGAAATCATTAGACCGAAATACTTATGATTCCGGCGATTGGTTTAACTGGGTCGACTTTACTAAAGGCAGTAATAACTGGAATGTCGGCTTACCGTTAGAGCAAGATAATGCTGCCAAAATGGAGCAAATTATTGCGCTTGCGGGTAATCCTAATTCAGCTGCCTCTATGTCTGAAATTGAGTTTGCTTCTAACGTCTTTAATGAGTTTTTATCTATACGTAAAACGAGCCCACTACTGCGTTTAACGACTGAGCAAGACATTATTGACCGTGTTGGTTTCCATAATATTGGCAAGAATCAAACTCAGGGCGTAATTGTGATGAGTATTGATGATGGTGCTGATTTAACTGATATAGACCCTTCAGTTGATGCCATGGTGGTGATGATCAACGGCAGTGAAAGTGAGCAGTCTCATACAGTGCCGACTGCATCTGGGTTTAGTTTGCATCCAAGTTTATCTATGTCGATTGACACCACAGTGCAAAGTGCCAACTTTAGTGAGGGGACTGAAGAGGGCACGTTTACTGTACCGGCTTATACCACAGCAGTGTTTGTGAAAAACCAAGGTGATACACAAGGTGCAGGTTTAAGTGCTAATGCTACAGCGGGTGCGCCAGATGTTGTGCCATATGGCAGCACTGAAGTATTTGTTCGTGGTGGCATGAATGGCTGGGGTGAAGTGGATAGCTTTACCTATATTGGTAGTGGTGAATATCGCGTTGCAATTACTTTAGCCGCGGGTGGCTATGACTTTAAAGTGGCATCCAGTGATTGGAGCACTGTGGACTTTGGCGGCGTGTCAGATGCCGAAGCGGGAGTTGATGAAGACGTAGCTGAGCCACTTGCTAGAGCGGGCGCAAATTTAAGCTTTACCGCAACACTTGATGGGACTTATGTGTTCTCACTTAATGCAGCAGATAAAGATAACCCAGTGCTAACCGTATACAACGAAGAGCCTTTCGTTGGCACTAGTGTTTATGTTCGTGGCGGCATGAATGGTTGGGGCGAAACCAATGAATTGGTTTACATGGGTGGCAGTATTTACCAAGCAGAAATATTGGTATCAGCAGCAAACCATGAATTTAAAGTTGCCTCAAGTGATTGGTCTACAGTTGATTACGGCAGTATAGATGATAATGGTGCAGTGACCTTAGATACTGCCAAAGCGTTAGCGGTTGCAGGGACGAATATGAGTCTCAACTTTGAAACTGAAGAAATGTACACTTTTACTTTTAATATGAGTAATCGTTTAGAGCCAATGCTAACTGTCAATAAAACAGAAATGTTTGGCACTAATACTGTGTATATTCGTGGCGGAATGAATGGCTGGGGTGAAGTTGATGCACTAACTTACCAAGGTTCTTCGGTTTACCATGTTGATATCGCTTTAGAGGCGGGCAATCATGAATTTAAGATTGCTACTGCAGATTGGTCTACTGTTGATTTTGGTGCTATTGCTGGCGAAGAAACGGTGTTAGAAGGTGAAATGCAGTCATTGGCATCCAAAGGGGCTAATATGAATTTTAATGCTGCAGATGCTGGCACATATCGATTTACGGTAACTGGCCCCAGTGCGAGCTCTCCCACTTTGTCGGTAACCAAAGTTAACTGACTTTAACGATAAACTTATCTCAAATGACCGATATAACAAAACCCAGCTTATGCTGGGTTTTTTATGAAATCCACTCCAGTGCTTAAAAGTGAGTGTAAAGCGTGAATTATCACTTTTAGTCATAGATTAACTTGAGGCCATGGACGCTTGAACTGTGCCTTAATTTAGCTTTTTTGGCTGATTTTTAAACTATTTTGAAGGTTAATTTTCTTAAAAAACAGCTAAATGCACAAATAAAGTGCAAACACGACAAAAGTTGCAGATTTTGTTTTAATTTTATGTCTATACTGAAGTTGTAAGACAAATGAATCGCTGCAAACAAAATAATTAACACTAGTATGAGGTGGTAGTGAGAAATTTTTGTAATGTTAACAAAAATTTATCCAACTTCCCTTGAGTTCTAGGACACAAGTCCTCAAATATACTGGTGTAAGAATAAAATTGCTTAAAGAAAGTGAAGTATATAGCGTCGCTATATTATTAAAGGATATTTATCTATGAAAATAAATCTTTCGGGTCACCATGTCGATGTTACTGATACTGTAAAAGAACACGTCAATCAAAAATTCACTAAAATAGCCAGTCATTTCCCAACGCTAATATCACTCGATATTATTATTTCAAAAGAGCACGGCGAGTTTGAAGTAGAAATTACCACGAACTATGAAGGTAGCCGAATCGCTGCCAAAGCGTCAGATCCCGTTATGTACCCAGCACTTACCCAAGCAGGTAAAAAACTTGATGCCGCACTCAAGCATCGAAAAGGACAATTAAAAGCAGATTTACATCAGAAGCCCGAGGTTACAGCACCTGAAATAGCTTATGAAAAAGTTCAAGAAATGGAATTAAAATAAGCGACTTGCCCTTATTTTAGCTACAAAGGTAAGCCATAAAAAAACGCAGTCTATTGACTGCGTTTTTATTGGGCTCATCCGCTTTAGGGCTGGCGTAAGAGCTGTTGCTGTTAGTCGTTAATCTCAGCATTGTGATAAACGTTTTGTACGTCATCACAGTCTTCTAAAGCAGCAATAAATTTATCGAAGGTTTCAACATCTTCACCGGTCACTTCGGTCATGGCCTGAGGTACAAATGTGATATGTTCAACTTCAAATTCGATGTCTGCATTATCTTCAGTTAATGCCACACGGACTTTATTGTATTCAGTGATTGGTGAGAAAACGCTGATCATGCCATCTTCTAACTCAACATCAGTCACGTCCACATCAGCCATCATCAGCAATTCTAAAACGGCTTCATCGTCATCACCAGGAAATACAAATACGGCTTGGTGGTCAAAACTGTGAGCAACAGTACCAGGTCCACCTAACTTAGCATCATTTTTAACGAAAGCTTGACGCACTTCAGTGAAAGTACGTTTCACATTGTCAGTTAAGCAATCTACGATGACTGAACATCCACCAGGGCCAAAACCTTCATAACGCGCGGTATCATAATCTTCACCGCCACCGCCTTTGGCTTTTTCAATAGCACGTTCGATAACATGAGTCGGTACTTGGTCTTTTTTCGCTCGTGCAATTAAGCTGCGTAATGCTAAGTTACCGTCAGGATCAACACCACCATTTTTAGCTGAAACATATATCTCTTTACCGTAGCGCGAGTATAAACGCGTTTTTTGGCCAGCGGTTTTAGCCATAGATTCTTTGCGGTTTTGGTATGCTCTTCCCATCTTAATCTCAGTCTTATATCGAAAAATTGTCGATGATTCTAGCAAAAATTATCGCAACTGTTTAGGGGCTGTATCTGTTTCAATGTTAATTTTACTGGTTTTTGCTCATTTTCTTGCCAGCAGCACAAAAATGACCGCTGTAGATATTAAAATTCCCCCTAATTTTTGAACAAAATCATCATTAAGCAGTGAGCTAGGTCAAATTAACAATACCTTTGTAAGTAATATGTTGTTCAGTTTCTCGATAAATCAATAATTCATGACTAGACTTATCATAAGGGAACTAATAGTCATGTTAGCCGCTTTATAAGGATGAGAGTGAACTTATGACAGAAGTAACGCAGCCGTTAGCCACAGTTGATAAAGATAATAAAGCGACAGTAACGGTATTATTTTATGATGCTCCGGCAGGTCTATCTATGAATAACACTGTACTGAAAGGGTTGCATGTCAGTGCCGCTGGAAGGGTAATATTGCCCGATGAGTTTCGAGAGGGTAAGTCGATTATTGCCGTGCTTGATGGTGAGTGCACAGTGCTTAACACCTTGGGCGAGCGAGTTTATTCTCAACAAAAAATGATTGGTAACTAACTAATTTTTTATAATCAAACAGCAACTAACATCATTAAATAAAACTAGGGCGACTATATTTAGTCGCCCTAGTTTTATTTAATGGCCACGGTTTTGTGTTTCACACTAATCTGATGCCATGTTGTCTGAGCGAGTTTAATTGCAACCAGACTCATAAAAACACAGCTCATCGCTGATTGAGCCGGCTTGGTGAGTGACAACATACCGCAACTGAGTAGCGGTATTTTTTGTTAGTGATTAGCACTTACTTCTAACTCCTAACTCCTAACTCCTAACTCCTAACTCCTTAGTGATTAGTGATTAGTGATTAGTGCTTGCAGATAGTGCTGAGGGTTAACTAAATACTGGCTCAATAACGCTATTTGTCAGCTGTTTTTTTACTGGGCGCGGTAAGCCTAATGCTGCCTCAATTGTTGGCTGGGGTTTACCCAGTAAATAGCCTTGGGCGTAATCAATTTGGTAGTGCTTGACCATATTTAGCACCTTGTCAGAATCCACAAATTCAGCCACGGTTTGAATATGCATTTTGCGAGCAAACTCAGATACGGTTTCAACTAAATGTTGGGCTTTTTTATCATGATCTAGGTGACGGATAAGCGAGCCATCAATCTTAATGATATCCACATCTAAGCTGAGTAAATGACTAAAGTTAGAATAACCAGCTCCAAAGTCATCAATGGCTATTTTACAGCCAAAAGGTTTTACTTTTGCAATGAAGTCTTTTACTAATTGGTAGTTGGTGATCTCATCACTTTCAAGTAATTCAAAGGTTAATCTTTGCGCCACCCCAGAGTATTGCTTCAGTAAATTAAGCAGCTGATTCACTTGTTCAGGTAGGGCAATATCATCGATAGAGATATTGACTGAAAACTCGTAGGGCTGTAGATGAAATAATGCAAAAGATTTTGTTAGCATACTCTGCATCAATAGTGGGTAAATACGCGATTGCACGGCGGTTTTCATAAACATTGCAGGCGTTAAATAATCGCCATCAGCTTGTTTTATTCGCATTAAACATTCAAATTTCGGGGCGCTATTGCCATCCAGTGGCTGGATTAATTGTACAAAGGGCACTACGGCATCATTTTGTATTGCCAGCGCCAACATACGGCTTTGCTGCATGTTGTGTTCAAAAGCTTGTGGGTTGACCATTGATAAAGAAAACAGCTGATAACGCTGAAACTGTTTAAGGGCAATTCTTCTGGCTAAATCAGCATGTTGATGCAGTTGTGAGTAATTACTATCAATACAGTGGGCTCCACCGGCGCTGAGGTTAACATATACCTCGTTGCCATCTATGGTGATGGCATGTTGAGTGACATCATCAATAATGGCTTCTGCTAGTTGTTGTAAGTGCAGATCTTCAACTTGATTGCTAAGGGTGACGACAAACTCGTTAGCGCCGGTTTTGTAAACCGTGTGCTGACTAGCGGCAGCGACGATCCGCTTGGCAATAACTTTGATAGTCGCATCGCCAGTTTTTACCCCGTAAAAATCATTTATTTGGCCAAACTGATTAATGTTAAAGGCAATTAAAGAGTGCGCAGTTTTGCCTGCTAAATCTGCGTAAAGCTTTTTGCGGTTAGGCAAGCCTGTAAGATTATTAAAATAAGCCTCGGTATACAGATTAGTATTTTGCTGCTCAATTTTATTAAAACTGGTGACCAAGGACTGACGCATTAATTCGAAGTCTTCGGCCAGTTGTTGAATTTCATCTTGGCTATTTATGTAAAGTTTTTGGTTTAAATTACCCTTAACGATTCTTTGGGTCCAACTGGTCAGTATTAGAATGTCTTTGGTGACAATTTTACCGACGCGCATAAACAACCAGCTAGCGACAGCAATCAGCCCCAGCAAAAGCAACAACTGAAAAAACAGTATATTTAATAGTTCAGTGCCATAAAGCTTTACTTGAATCGACGCACCATAAAAGCCTTTTAATTGACCTCGGTAGACAATAGGCTGCATCAACTGGCTAAAACCTAGTACCCATTCAGCTTGTTGGGTACGGGAGGTTTCTATTTTACGCATATTACGTGGGCGTTTTTTTACCTGTAATTGCCCAGTAAGCGCTTGTTGTTGTGCCTTGGGAATTAATTGCGCCCATAAGCCCTTCATAAAGTAATCTTCAGAGCTAGCAAAGCCAAGTTTTGAGGCTCTATCTTGTTGGATGGTTTCATTCTGACGGCGGTGATGCAAACTGACTAATTGGCCGTTTTTATCCAGCACCGCAAAATCAGACAAGGTAATTTGAAATAAGCTGTTTTGTTTTTTATCGATGCGGGTAGTCGCTTGAGAAAAAAAACGCTCAATGGTCGCTGAGATTTGTTGTTGCTGGCTTGCTATGTTGTCAAAATCAATTTGTTCACTGGCTAGCAGTAAGTGCATGTTATGCAAGGTGTCACTAACCGAAAGCTTTATCAATTGGCGGCTTTGATGCAGTTGATAGCCAAAAAACACCACTTGTACACAAATAAGGATCAACATGTTGCTGATCATCAGTTTACGGTGAAAGGGCATTTTTAAATGCAGTAACCAATATAAAAAAGGCTCTAATACACAAAATAGTAAAAATGCCCCCACAATCGATAGAGTAAATAGCTGCACTGTGGTGGCAATCTTGGGCCAGTCAAACACGTGTAACACAGAGTTGGTATCACCCCAAGGGTTACTGGCTGTGTTAGGGGTATTCGGGTCTAAAATCCAAATCGGTGTCGGCTGTCCATCGAGATGCAGCACCAGTTTATATTCAATGTCACCGGGATGAATGGAAAGATCATATTGCCACTGGTTAGCAGAGACTTGCTGCATTTGATAATAAGGGTCGTCACTATACCAGTCAGAAAAACTGCCACTGACAAAAACCTTATTCACTTTAGCATCAGGGCTAAGACCATAATCTTGATTGAGGGCGTCAGAGAGCGGCAAGGTTAGCGTGATGCGATAAGGGCTTAACGCATCTGTAGTCATTGCATTAATTAGCCAAGTTTGAATCGGCCACAAACAGACTAGTGCAACCAAAATGCCCAGCCTCATTTTCCATTTATGTAAATAATGAGCAACTATACTCACAGACACGACCTTGTATCTTAAAAAAGTAACTACAGATGACTATATTACTTAGCCTTTGGTAAGCAATATGAGCTGCAATTTCACAGAGGTCAACAAATAGCAGTATAAAAAATGCCTTAAACAGTGTTCGGAAAAATCACCAATGATCGCAAGCCCTTATGAGGCCAGAGTTTGGGCTTAAAATAACTGATGTAACATGTTTAACACACTTGTATGAAAAATAACACCTTGGCCAGTTCAGTCTCACATCAAGGTGCTAATTTGTGAAGCTCAGCAAATAAGCTGTCTAGCAGATATAGCTTATTTTGCGTATAATAACCGCTATCTGTTTCTGCAATAAAAGTGCTATTTAAGCCACTTAAAGGCAGACAATCATTCATTTAAAGAGAACTCACCATGAGCAATATCCCACCATGTCCAAAATGTGAATCAGCCTACGTATACGAAGATGGCTCACAACTAGTTTGTCCAGAATGTGCTCATGAATGGAACCCAAACGAAGAAATCGTTGATCCAGATGCAATCATCCTAAAAGATGCAGTAGGTAACCTACTTGCAGAAGAAGACAAAGTGACGCTGATTAAAGACCTTAAAGTAAAAGGTTCTTCATTAGTGCTTAAAGTTGGTACTAAAGCGGTTATCAAACGTTTTGTTGATGCTGACCATGATATTGACTGTAAAGTTGATGGTCACGGCCAAATGATGCTCAAATCAAAGTTTGTTAGAAAGCAAAACTAAATCGCTTTTTAATTGAGTTTGATAAAAACCTGCCAAGTGCAGGTTTTTTTATGGCCGGCAGTTCAGTTGCCACCGCCTCATTGGAATCGAGAAAGTTATTGATTGGGATTGATAAAAGTTGTTTGAACTAGCCAAAGAAAAAGGGCTTAACCTTGCGGTTAAGCCCTTTTAGAATTTGGTGGAGGCGGCGGGATTTGAACCCGCGTCCAGAAAGCCTACATCCAAGGCGCTACATGTTTAGTCTCTCTTTTGGTTAACCAAGTACACTCCGAAAGACAGGATTGCAATTGGCGAGTCCGATACTATTTCGCGGTTCACCCTCGGACGGAGTTCCCTCGCTATCAAATGTAATATGACCATCTTGAATCCCTGCCCATTTGAGAGACGTGGGTAAGATGGCTAGCTAGCCTAAGCTGCTAGAGAGTAGTTAGAGTCGTTAGCAACTATAACAGTGCGGCTTTTTACGAGGCCAACCGCCCCTCGACATGCTCCCAGGGTTTCGTGAATCCTGTCGAATCCAGAATCGCCCCCAAAGTTTGTTGATTGTATCGGGTAAATACTAAAATACCTAATGTATTTGACCACAGTTACAATCGTTTGTTCATTATCCGTCCAGTCTCGACTTCTTCATTACTCGAGATTGTTCAACTTTCCACTCACGTTCTTTAGTGTCTTGGCGTTTATCGTGATCTTTTTTACCTTTACCGAGTCCTATTTCCACCTTTACCCAAGCGCTTTTGCGCCAGTAAAGTGACAATGGCACTAAGGTGTAGCCTTGACGCTCAATTAAGCCTTCAAGTTTATCAATTTCACTGCGCTTTAATAACAGCTTTTTAGTACGCACTGGGTCGCAAACTACATGGGTGGTTGCAGTGTTAAGTGGCTGAATGGTACAGCCATGCATAAAGGCTTCACCGTTTTTAATAAAAACGTAGCAATCTGCGAGGGTCACTTTACCCATACGCAAAGATTTTACTTCCCAGCCTTGAAGCTCTAAACCGGCTTCGACTTTTTCTTCGATTTTAAATTCAAAGGTGGCGCGCTTATTACGTGTAATCGTAGCGGGCGGATTCTTTGATTTTTTTGAATTCTTTTTTACCATAATCGCGTGTGATACCCGCTGTTATCCCATTTAAAAACTCTGCTTACTCGTTGACGTGTGGCAGAGATGGGGGAGAGAGAAAACTAATCTGTGGATTATACCCAAACGGCTTAAAGATGCGAGTACATTCATCAAGCTGTAATGGATGCGTTTTCTTGGGAGCATGTTAAAATCGACTCATTGTTAATATGAGTGTTGTTTTTCATGCCAAAAATTTCAAAAAGTGTACTGGTTCGATTTAGTGCAATGCAGATGTATGATCTGGTTAATGATGTGGAGTCATATCATGCATTTTTACCCGGCTGTGTGGGTGGGAAAGTGCTGGAGTTTGATGGACAAACTATGGTGGCGTCGGTTGATGTCTCTAAAGCTGGGATCCGTAAAACCTTCACCACTCGTAACCAAGTGGTGCCAGGTAAAACGATTGAGTTAAGGCTTGAGAATGGCCCTTTTAAACATTTAGACGGTTTATGGCGCTTTACCGAGTTAACGGACGATGCCTGTAAAGTTGAATTTGATTTAAATTTCGATTTTTCAAATCCATTAGCTGATTTGGCCTTTGGCAAAGTGTTTAAAGATCTGATGAATTCAATGGTGACGGCATTCACTGAAAGAGCCAAGGTGATTTACAATGACAAATGATGTTGAAACATTTGCGGTGGATGTGATTTATGCGCTGCCGACTCAGCAAAAAATTATTAGCGTGAATGTGCTGCCTGGCACCACATTTATTGAGGCGGTAAAGCAAAGCAATATTGTCAGCTTTTTTCCAGAAATTGATTTAGCCAAGGTGAAGCTAGGGGTGTTTAGCCGTCAGGTCAAGCATGATGAAGTATTGGTGTCCGGTCAACGAATAGAAATATATCGGCCATTAATTGCAGATCCTAAAGATGTGCGTCGCAAGCGTGCTGAAAAAGCCAAAGAAGAAGGCCGCAGCAATAAGATAACGGGTGCAAAAGTTAACTGATTTGAACTAAAAGCGGTCATGTATTACTGCTATTACATAAATAAAAACGGAGAGAATGAAACATTCTCTCCGTTTTTATTTTTATTGCTTAAATCTGTTTTTCATTACTGCTCATCTTGCTGCGGTACATCATTTTCAGTTTCTAAGCGCTCTTCTTCAACAAGTGGGTGAATATCGCCCCTCATCGCTTTAGGTTCTTGCTCAGGTAGTAATGGTGCAACAACTGGGGCTGACACTGTTGGCAATGCCCCTTCGTTTAAAGGCGTATTAAAGTCATCACTGAGTTCATAGTCGCCTTCAACTTTGGTGAGTAAGTCGCCATCAAAGTATAAAATAAGTTCTTTATGAGTCACTTTAGCGTTACGGCCACTTTTAAAGTGATAAACGTAATACCAAATATTGTCTGCGAAACTATCACGCAACACTGGGCGACCTAAGATGTATTCAGCCTGCTCTTTAGTCATGTCGATACGCAGTTTTTCAACTTGCTGTAACTCCATGTAGTTACCTTGCGGTATATCTGGCTTGTAAATTAAGTAGTCAAAAACGCTACATGCACTTAGTGATACAGAAAGCGCAACGGCGCCTAAAAGGGTAAGACTTTGTTTTTTATTTATCATTGTCTGCGCTATTTCCTAAAAATCTGACGCCATCATACCCAAGGCTTCCCTATGCTGACAAGTGGCTATTGATACTTCATTACTACTTCAATGACGGTTATGACTCATTAGTGACTCAGTTAGTTCCCCAAATTTGACCAATGATGATTTTATTGGCGCTAAATATGTTGTGTAAATGTTTAAAAGAGGTGGTAATAGCGCTGCTATTTATATAAGTTTGATAGTAACTGGAGTTATTTTTAAATGCCGTGTGCCGCCATGGTAATGCTAGGGCATTTAGTGCAGAAAACTCTTAACCTTTTTTTGAAAAAAATTGAGCACAATGTCATTAACAAGAGTTGAACCGGGTGAGACTGGACGTTTAGTTTTTGTAGGGACGGGACTGCAACTTGCCGGCCATATCAGTAAATTAAGTCAAAGTTATATTGAGAATGCAGATATTGTATTTTCTATTGTGCCCGATGGTTTTGCTAACCGTTGGCTTGAAAGCTTAAATGGCAATCATATCTCATTACAGTGCCATTATGCTCAAGAGGGTGAAGTGAAGAATCGCCGCGACAGCTATGCTGAGATGGTTGAGGCGATTTTGCAGCAAGTTCGTCAGGATAAGCTGGTGGTGGTAGCCTTATATGGTCACCCTGGGGTATTTTCTTGTGTATCTCATTTAGCCATTAAGCAAGCGGTTAACGAAGGCTATGAGGCGAATATGCTGCCGGGTATTTCCGCTGAAGCATGTTTGTGGGCAGATTTAGGCATTGACCCCGGCTCTAATGGTCATCAAAGCTTTGAAGCAACACAATTTATGCTTTACCAGCATCATCCAGATCCTGCGACTTACTTGCTATTATGGCAAATCGCTTTGGCTGGTGAGCATACTTTGACCGAGTTTAGTACTGATCAACACCGCTTGGAGATTTTGGTTGATCACTTAAGCCAATGGTACCCACTTGATCACCAAGTTATTATATATGAAGCGGCAAACTTGCCAATTCAATCTCCAAGAATTGACCAAATTCCTTTAAAGGATTTGCCGTTTGCGCCATTAAGTATGATCAGTACTTTATTAATCCCACCTTCAATGCCGCTGAAGTTAAATCAGCTGATGATGAAAAAATTAGGGATTAATGCCAATGATATTGGTTAACAGAATACGGGTTATTGTGGACAATAACCGCGCTTGATAGCTGTACTAATCAATAGTGATAACAACCTTGAAGACAAATAAGGAAATAACATGTCAAATTTAACCGAGTTTTTTACTCAATTAAGCTCAGATGCCAAGTTGTTAGAGGCTTATAAGAAAGATCCTCGCGGCGTTATGCAGGCCAATGGTTTATCAGATAAAGACATTGACGCTGTGATGTCAGGGGATATGGCGCAAGTTAAATCCTTGGTGGGTGATGTTGAACTGAAATCAATTTTACTCGTCCATCACTTATCGTAATCTTAGCCTCATGCTAAAAGCGCTTAATCGGTTACTTTGCTCCACGTTATTCATTTTCTGCGCAGCAGTGAGTGCCGATGACGTCAGCGCTGACGATATTGACCAAAAATTAGATCTGCTAGATGTATCAATACTTAAAGATATTGATACCTCTAGCGCCAGCATTAATGAACTGTTTGGTTTGTTTGATAGTCTAAGTCGAGCGCAAAAAATAAGGCTTTATATTTTTGAGTCGGTACGGCTTATTCTTGCCGGAAAATATGAAAGTGCCTTACAGACTTTAGATAAGACTCTATTACTCAACCCGAACGATGAGCAATTAACGAATATTTATGCTTATAAAATTTCTGCTAGTATTCCTTTAAAGCGCTATGAAGATGCTTTTAGCCTACTGGAGAAAAGCCTAGCACGCATTGACAGCTTTCAAGATAACTCGATTAAAATCAGTTCCTATGTCAGGCTAATGAATACCTATCTAGATTTAGATAAATATGACGAGGTACTTAGGCTTTCGAAGATTGTTTTTATGTTAAATAAAGGCCAAGATAGCAAATCCCATTGCTATGCCATGGTACTGACATCTGCCGCGCAATTATCATTGAACCAAATCCCTTATCTAGAACAATTACAATTATTTGCAGATACCCAAGATTATTGTCAGCAAAATAATTTCCCGTTAATTGTAGCTATGGCCATTAAAAGCAAGGCTATAGTTGAGTTTGAACACCATCATTATCAAACCGCAGAAGTGTTATTTCTTAAAGCGTTAGCAGCTTATCAACCGTTTAATTTTGAGTTAGAAATTAATAATATTTACGCTTATTTAAGTGAAGTTTATTTTCAGTTACAACAATTTCAACAGGCGGTTGAGTATGCCGAATTGGTCGATAAACTGACTAACGAGCCTAATAATTATAAGGCTAAGCAGCGTGCTTATAATGTGCTTTCAATGGTGGCCAGTAAACGTGGTCAATTTAAAGTTGCTTATCAATATCATGTGCAAGCCCATGCCATAGGGATGCTGTTAATTAATGATAAAAAGGTCAAAGAAACGGCATACCAAGTTGCAAAATTCGATAATGCAGAAAAGACTCGCCAGTTAAATAAACTGGCACAAGATCAAGAAATGCTAGCGAAAGAGCGCAGCATTATGAATAACGAAAAAAGCGCTTCGTTTATGTTTTCTACCGTCTTGACGGGCACGGTAGCATTTTTGAGTTTGTTGCTTGCCACCGCATGGATGCAAAGAAATCAATTTCGTAAACAAGCTCAAATTGATTTACTCACCGGCTTGTTAAATCGTGGTACTGGCGAAGAAAAAGCCGAAGATGAATTTGTCCAAGTGCTTGCCCGTGGCGGACAATATAGCGTTATAGTGATTGATTTAGACTTTTTTAAACAGATTAACGACACCTTTGGCCACGGCACTGGGGATTGGGCACTGAAAAAGGTTGCTGAGGTGATAACGGCGAATACCCGTAGTACAGATATCGTCAGTCGAATGGGTGGTGAAGAGTTTGCTATTTTTATGCCTTTTACCACAATTGAATTAGCAGTTGAGTTAGCGAAAAAAATACGATTTGATATTGAGTCGATTGATACTCGTTTTTCTGGTCATCAATTTACAATTACCGCAAGTTTTGGGGTTAGCCAAATAACGGCAGATGATCTAAGCCTTGATCCCATCATTAACCGTGCAGATACAGCCTTATATAAAGCAAAATCTGAAGGTCGAAATAAAGTGGTTTATTTATCATAGCTACCTGCTTTGGGCGTTTTTATCTGCACCAATATGGCTTCTGTATTTGCAAGCTTTGACCTTCCTTAGTGCAAAAATGCTTTAAATTGTGACTGTTTTTAACTTTTTATAAAAAAAGATGCATTTTTTTTCGACTAAACCAATAACTTTTGTGATGTTGATCCGGTTACAACTCCACCAGTCTAGAGTATATATTCTATACGGCCTATTTTGTTTACGTAAACGTCAAATTAAAACAGTTGTTTAAATTTGGCTGTGGTTAAGCATATTATAACTCAATGATTTTAATTATTTTAATGGCTTTACCTCAGGGTATGTTCAAAACAAAATGCTATTTCTACTTTAGTAGAAAACTGCCTTAAGGCTGTACATAATTATTTGCGACATGTAATTAAAGTACTTGTGTAATTACCTTTTTGTGCTGTTGGTAAATTGGTTGGACAAGTTACCAACTAAAACCAATTAAATGTTGTTTTAATTTTTATCTGTTTTAAATCAGTGTCTTGTTGTGTTTTTGCTGTTGATGTTACCAATTGTTGGGTTGCTGTTTGGCTTGTTGAGGATGTTATTTGGTTGTTGCAAATGCAAACGTTTCTGGTTAGGTTTTAGTACGAAACAAACATTTGATGGTTAAAAAGTAGCAGGGTTTGTTTTTAGATATGTGGAAGTAAGTTGTCTGTTTATAAACACTGATAGAGGTGTACAGATAAATACGCTTACTGACCACCATTTAACTTTTAAAAACGAATTATTGCTCAAGGGGCTAAATATGACAGCAGAACAACTAATGGCTAAATATGCTAAATCACAGCCAAGTGCTGAAACTGATTTACCAACAAGCTCAGAGCTTGCTTTGATTGGCCCAGAAGTCCCTGGCCAAGAGGTTATCTTCAATGATGGCTCACTGTCATTATTGGCTAGTTTATGTGGTGCTTTTGCTGCTGAAGTTCCTGAGTTGCTATCACAGCGAAAATTAAAGCAGCAACGCATTGATGATGGTCAATTACCTGGCTTCTTACCTGAAACCCGCGCTATTCGAGATGGTGAGTGGGCGATTAGAGGGATACCTGAAGATCTTACTGACCGTAGAGTTGAAATTACTGGCCCCGTAGATCGCAAAATGATTATTAATGCGCTGAATGCCAACGTAAAAGTATTCATGGCAGATTTTGAAGACTCACTAGCACCAAGCTGGGAAAAAGTCGTTCAAGGTCAAATTAACTTACGTGATGCAGTGCGAGGCGATATTAGCTTTACTGCTGAGGCAACAGGCAAACATTACAGTTTAGATGAAGATCCTGCAGTACTTATCTGTCGAGTACGTGGATTACACCTTAAAGAAAAGCACGTTGAGTTCAAGGGCGAGTCTATTCCAGGTGGTCTGTTCGACTTCGCGATGTATTTTTATCACAACTACCATCAATTATTAGCTAATGGCAGCGGCCCTTACTTTTATCTTCCTAAGCTTGAAAGTCATGTTGAAGCGCGCTGGTGGGCAAAAGTGTTCGCATTCGTTGAAGAACGTTTTTGTTTAAAGCCAGGCACAATAAAATGTACCTGCCTAATTGAAACGCTGCCGGCAGTATTCGAAATGGACGAGATTTTATATGAACTACGTTCAAATATTGTGGCATTAAATTGTGGCCGCTGGGATTACATTTTCAGCTATATCAAAACCTTGAACAAACATGCTGACCGTGTTTTACCAGATCGCCAAGCAGTCACTATGGATACGCCTTTTTTAAGTGCTTATTCACGTCTACTGATTAAAACCTGTCACAAGCGTGGCGCATTAGCTATGGGCGGCATGGCAGCATTAATTCCGGCTAAAACAGCCGAAGAAAATGAAATTATTTTGCAAAAAGTAAAAGGTGATAAAGAGCTTGAAGCGCGTAATGGACATGACGGTACTTGGGTGGCACACCCTGGTTTAGCCGATACCGCCATGGCGATTTTCAATGATTATATTGGCGCCGGAACTAACCAGTTGCACATTACCCGTGATGTCGATGCACCGATATTAGCCGAAGAGCTGCTGACACCTTGTGATGGTGAACGTACCGAAGCGGGCATGCGTTTAAACATTCGTATCGCAGTGCAATATATCGAAGCGTGGATCCAAGGTAATGGTTGCGTTCCTATCTACGGATTGATGGAAGATGCCGCTACAGCAGAAATCTCACGCACCTCGATCTGGCAGTGGATCCAACATGAAAAGTCACTTTCTAATGGCAAGTTAGTCACTAAAGACTTATTCAAAACCATGCTGGCTGAAGAGCTAATTAATGTCGAGCAAGAGCTAGGGCAGCAAAGGTTTACCAGTGGTCAGTTTACTAAAGCGGCCAGTCTGTTTGAGGAAATTACCACCTCTGATGAGTTGGTCGATTTCTTAACACTACCGGGTTATGAGTTATTAACAGCTTAAATTCAGTAGACGTATTACAAAAGTTTAATTTATAACGGCTGAGAAAGGTTATAGATTCGTGTCGCATCAACAAGAAGTGGGCACAGGTTACTTTGACCAAGTGACAAGCTGTATTCAAGGCGGTTAATCTTCAGTGAGGGCATTGACCGGCTTTACCGAAGAAGAGCTGTTTTAATACCACTTCTGTAACAGTTTAGCTGCCATGCAGCTGATGTCCCCCGATGTAGTTCACCTACAGGCTACATCGGGTTTTATCCAGTATTTGGAATTTTAGCGCAAGCTAGTTGTCGTTCTTAATGCGAGGATTTTTACTTCCTACCCAGTAAGTTTTCAACCATTTGCTTGTGTTGCGGCTCTTATGAGCCGTTTTTTTTTGCTTAAAATTTATAGCGAAATCACAGCTGATTCAGTTAAACCTTCTAGTTATGTTATTGATTAATATCAATCCAAAGCGGCTAAAGGATTAGTGAGTCATTATCGAAGGCACCTAATGCTAGAGTAAATAACATAGACACTAATAGGGGGGAGTTTTGTTGCTGTATTCTTTTGCTTATGGACTTTTTTGACTGATAGCTCGTTAAACTCATATCTTGAGAAACTAATCGATTGTTTGGCTTAAGCGCTCAAGTAAGCAAAGCCAGCGTAGCTAAGTTGCTGGCTTAGGTTTTTAATCAATATTAACTTATCGATAGAGGTTATTTAGCTTGTTTCTTTGCGCCTATCAACTGCGCCACGGCTTTGGCATTGTCGTTAGGCACTGCAATACTTAAATGATATTGAATAATTTTCCAGCCATCATCAGTTAATTGTAGTGCACCTGTACCGCGACATAGACCATAACTGGCGCTTTCAAGTAATTCATCAAAAACAATGGTGTTATCAAACTGCAGTAGCTGGCGTGAGCTGACTTCATAATGCCAACCATCTGTAGGTCTGGCATAACCGGCAAATTGTTGCATATCCCAGCGCTCTGTGGCATCAGTGCCTAAAAACACCGCTTGCTGGTGATATAGCGAAAAGTAACTGTCCCAGTTCGCCTGGCTGGCATTTTGGTGTAGTTGGTCGAGAATGCTATTAGCTTGTTGCTTTGACTCGTCAGAGAGTGCCTCTTGAGCTGCTAGGGGTAAAGAAGACATTAAACATAAACTAGTGGTTAATAATAATCTTAAGATGGCTTTGTGCATGAAAATTCCTTGTCTGCTAAATGCTGGCTGGTAATGATAGCCGCGAAAATCAATGACTCAATGCTGATCTTAATGCCAATTGATTGGGTCTAGCTGATAAAACTGACTCAGTTCTTTATAAAGCAATTGATGCTGTTGGTAAAACGCTAACGGTTTCTCGAAAAAGGTTTCACTAATGACGGCAAAAAACTCAGCAGGATTGGTCGCACCATAGTAGTTAAACAGCGAGGGTAATTGATGCTGGGCACAATATTGCAGCGCTTTAAACTCACGACCGAGTGTTGCTGACCAAGTGGCATAATCGGTGAACTCTTTTAATGGCGGTGCGCCATTGGCATTGCCGTTTTCCTGATCTAGCTGATGAGCAAACTCATGAATAACCACATTTTGACCATCAAATGGCGCTGCAGCGCCGTCCAAAGTACTTTTCCACGACAAGATGATCTTGCCATTACCCCAGGACTCTCCCAGTAACACATTACGTTCATTAGAGGATACGCCGGCAAAGTCGGTGTTATTTTTTTCAACAATAAACGCATAGGGATACACTAAAATTTGTTTTAACTTGGGGTAAAAATTGGTTTTTCGATTGAGTAATAACAAGCAGGCTTGCGCGGCAATGGTCACTCTTACTTCGTCGGTAATGTTGAAGCCATCACAGCCGACAAATTGTTTTTCATCAATAAAAATCTGGATTAACTTTTTTAGTTGTAGCTGCAGATCTGTGGGCAATGCATGAAAATAGGGTAAGCGACGCTTAAGGATTTGCCGCCATGCTTTAGGGAAAGGCCTTGTCATAAGCTGTTGCCTGCGCTTTTCAGTGCGTTGAGACTTAGTCATAATCAACGCGATGGCAGTTACCGCAACGGTGACAAGTAAAAACACTGCAAACATTCAGCTCTCCCAGATTATATTAGCTTGTCATTATGTTATTGGGTGAATTTGCGCCAAATTCAAGTGGCTGATTTTTATTGAGACAAAAAAAACTGGCAAACGACCAAGGTTGCTGCCAGAAAGAAGGGGAGGGAGTTTATTTTTATAGTTGATTTAACGTATTTGCAGTCGTTGCTCTATTTGCTGTTGTTCTTCAAGTGATAATGAAAAATGCTGTTTAATCAATATTCTAATTAACTTTGACTTTGCCGATTGGCTGCTTTGACTTAAGCAGTTTAATTGCTCAATTGCCGCTTCACTTAAGGTAAATGTTGCCCGTCTAAATGGTTTAGGTTTTTCATTTATGGGTTCATTCGCTTCAGCTTGGGTGGTTAATTCCCATAGTTGCTGCATCGCCTGTTGGTTTGAATCTGCATTTTTACAGGCGCTCGACTGCTGTGGTTTGCCCATAGCGTAAAGATTTGCTGCCTCAATAAAGTCATCAACTGACATTTGCGGCAAAAAAGGCGTACTACATGGCGTAACGGTTTTCTTCAGATCGGCCAGGCCCATAACTTCCCCCTAATTGCGTTACATTATCGTTATTATTTCGCTGCCTGATTAGCTGTTTGGCATCGCTTACTTCTAGCAATTCACAAGCAATATTACGGATTTCAACCGCGGCTTTTCCATTGGGGTCTATTTCAATGACTGACAAGCCAGACTCTTCACTGTCGTCATAAATATTTCGGCTGTAAGTAATCGCATCAAGCACGTTAATATCGTAAGTTTTACATACCTCTTTAGCTTCGAGTATTCGACCTGCTTGGTTAGGCAAACTTGGACACTGAGTTACCACAAAAGAGGCTTTCATGGTGGGATTAATCATTTTGCAGGTAGCGACAATATCATCCATGTGACTGACCGTTTTTAGGTCTCTACGCTTGGGTCTTAGGGGCATTAAGGCGTGAGAGGCCACTGATAATGTAGCGCGCAGGGCTAAATTGTCTTGGCCGCCGCAGTCAACGAGTACATAATCATAATGTTTCTCAAGACTGAGTAAGTCGTTACGGATTTTTCCGTACAATTGGACGCAATTTATTGCTGGTAATTCAGGGTTGTTATTGCGCGCTTGTATCCAATCTGATGTAGTTCTTTGCGGGTCGCAATCGACCATGATAATACTGGCTGTGGCTTCTTTAGCGAGAAATACTGCGATATTTTGGGCTAAGCAGCTTTTACCACTACCGCCTTTTTCACCACCGACTAAGATAATCATCAAAACATCTCCTGATGTGGTATAACGCCATTGGATTGTCAATCATTATTGATTCGCTTGGTTATAAAAGGTTGATTTTTTTGTTGGCGCTTTATGTTGTACTTGTTATTAACTTTATGTTGCTATGACTTGGTCGTCAATGTGCTATAAATTGACGGTTTTAGTGGCTTTGACAGGCGTTTGTTTTTTGACAAAATAGCGGCTAATGGCGATTTTTTGACTGTGTTAACCTTATGAGCTATTCACTAGAATTTTAGTAATAAATTGAATTGCTTAAGTTGATTATTTGATAAATTAATGACCAGAAAAGTGGCTAGTGTTGCCAACCGCTAAATGTAAATGACTCTTATCTATAACTAAACTTTGCTTTTGTATTTATCGCTATTCCAAAATGTTATATTGCTATTGTTAACTAAATCTCCTGAACAAAAAGACTTTGACACTATGAATGAAAAATTATTATTAGAAGCCATTAACCAAACCATGCCATTTGGTAAATATGCTGGACGAAAGTTACTGGAATTACCCGAGCCATACCTGGTGTGGTTTCATAGTAAAGGTTTTCCTGAGGGGAAGTTAGGCGAGCAATTGGCATTGATGTATGAAGTAAAACTTAATGGTTTAGAGCAGATGCTGCAGCCGTTATTAACAAAGTAAATCCACTGGTTAACGTGTTTGTAAGACTTGTCTTTATCAGTTGATATCTTGCCTTGTGCTGCTGAGGATTAAGATTTAAGTGAGCGGCTTGCTTAAATAGAAACTATTAATCACCTGCTGTTGACTGATTTGGTAGCTTGGCTGGATCAGTGTAAACCCTTGCTTGATGAAAAATGCTTTTGATAAGTATGACGCATCAACATTCAATTCTGCGTAGCCTTGGCTGAGAGCCCACTTTTCTAAGGTTTCATAAAGCTGACATGCTAGCCCTTGTTGCTGATAGGCGGGGGCGATATACAAACTATCAATATAACCGCGGCTTTTAAAATGGGTTTCGACATTGATAACCCCAATAACCTTTGGCTGCTGACTTGCTAAAGTATCGGCTTTGTTTGTTGCCAGCATTAACCAAGATTGCGATCGCGTCAGCCGTAATTGCCAATGTTTTGCTGAGCGCGGTTTAGTTGACCATGCGGCTAACTGGGCTTGAGAGTATCGTCGGTGTGAGATTTGTCGAACACTTTGATGAACTAGCTCACTGACTTGCTGAGCAAAAGCAGGCCTGAAGGTGATAATTGAATATTGCGCTGTTTGAGTCATGGCTGCTTGATATCAGATAAAAAATCGGCTAATGAGAATTAGCCGATTATGGGGTATTTATTGCTAAAGCGAGTTATTTTTTCTCGATTTTGCCAACAAATAATAATTTATCAAAGGTTTTGTTTAATGTGCTGCTGGTGAAATCTTGCATCCACATTTGCTCATTCATGATCACAGTGTCACCTTTAGTGATCGCAACTTGTGGGCCAGCAGCCCAAAAAGTTTTATCTTCTGCTTTAACTTGAACATAGGTATAACCACCGCTGTTCATCGTTTCTACTACTTCACCTTGGTGCATAATACCAGCAGCCCATGCTGATGATACGCCTAATGCTAATGTTGCTGCTGCAGCTAATTTGATCAGTTTTGCTTTCATGAATACGTTCCCTATTTGATTAGGCTAAATTTTGCAATGATTCAGGTCATGAATCTACATAAAGATAGTTTATTAAATCATGAAGCGCACACAGGGTCTGTGATCCGCGGCAGATTTGTGAATACTAAATTACTACACAAGGCAAAATTTAAACTCAATATTACCTGTGGCTAATATAGTAAACATTAGGCTGTAATGGGTTTTCGATTAAGTTTCCATGCTGGGTAACAAAATCAACAAAGGCTTCAGGTAACGTCATGGTATCTAAGTCTTGTTGCCAATGGGCTTTTAGTAATGCGTCATAACCTTCTTTACCTAAGGCGGTATAGGCCGAAGACACCCCAATATAGAGCTTTTCAGGATCAATTGCCGACCATAAACCGTCTTGATATAACTCAACGGAGGTAATACGTTGATGCATCGCTAAGGTGCCATCATAGAAATAGCGGATACCATAAGTGTAGGGGAAGCTACCAGCGCCAGTGCCAGTTACCCCATTATTGGTGGCGGCATTAATGGCCGACTCCAGCACTTCATAAAGGTATTTGCCTTGAATTTGATATTTCACTAATGGCAACTCAAAAGGCAAAATCCGCCCTAATACATCCGCCATTGATAAGCTGCCTTTATTTAATGACTGCCGAACGCCACCGGCATTATGTAAGGCAAAATCGAGTTTTTCACCTGAATGCTTAGTGGCTTTAAACATACTTCTACAAACCCAAGGGGCAATTTCACTGCCATGGGGAAAGTGCTTACTGGGTAAACGGGTATGAATGAAATCATGGGGTATGTAAGCAAGCACTTGCTCTTCTAGCGCATTTAGCGCTGGGCGGTATTGCTCCATTATAGTGTTATGAATGCTTTCACAGGCCTGATCACCACGGATAGCAGGGTGGCTGATAAGCTTGGTTTTTACGCTATTTATTTGCTGCTCTGTGGGCAAAGTATTGAGGTTAGTAAGCTGATTATCTTGCTTAGGATTAAACAGCACTTCTAATTCATCATCAATCATAAAGTAGTTATTACCATTTATGGCAATACAGGCGCCAGAGCGATCAAAAGTGATATTAGCTAAGCCTAAGACTTCAGCGTATTTACTGGCATGGATGATAGGGGTGTTATTTACCCGCTCAGCATAGGGTGTGTGGCTAAGACCTAGTTCATCGAATTGACCTTGTAAGGTATGTGAGTGCCCACCAACTATGACGCTGATCCCAGATACTTTTTCTGCTAACTCTCGGTCTTGATCTAGCCCTAAATGGCTGAGGACAATAATATGCTGTATGCCTTGCTGCTGCAGACTGGCAATGGTATTAGCCGTCGTGTCAATGGCATTGATAAAATGGGTATCAGGATCGGGGCGAGCAATCAGCGGCATCTGATCCAGCGTAATCCCGACAATGGCGATGTGAGTATCATAAAACGGCTTAACTAGCACCTTGGCACATTGGGTCTGATTGTCGTAATCATAAAGCATAGGGTGACCACTTAGGCGGCCTTCTTTATCGGTTAACTCTTGGCTGAGATCCATATTGCCAGCTAACACCGGAAATTCGATACGATTTAAAAAAGCCAGTACTGGGCTATTACCTGCATCTATTTCATGATTACCTAACACCATAGCATCGGGTTTGAGCATATTGAGTAGGTGCGCGTTAGCCGCGCCTTGAAATTCTCTAAAATATAAGGTGCCTTGAAAGCTATCGCCGCCATGCAAAAACAAAAACTCATGGTTATGTTGAGCAGCTTGTTGCCTTGCTGATTCAATTTGATGGCCTAAACGGGCGTAGCCACCTGTTTTCGTGTTGACGTGATAATGCTGTTGCTCGACCGATAAGGAAAATTGAACACTGCTAGGCTCAAAATTAGAATGAGTATCGTTAATATGAGCAAGGCTAAGGCGATAGTTATTGGGCATCTTTTACTCTAATACAGAAAAAGGAGGCTGTTCCTGATCCGGCGTTTAATGAACTTAATGGGTGACTGATTTTTGTAGCTGTTTACTTTAGTCGTTGTTTACTTTAGTTGCTGCTAATGCATAGCCGTTAAACCAAGGCTGTGGTTATATTAACTAAATTAAAAAGGGAGCTTAAGCTCCCTTAAATCTATAGCTATAAAGCTAGAGTATTATTGCGGTGGGGTTTGAGATTGCTTGGTAAACTCACCGTCATCAGATAATACAATGCCTTTATGCTTCATGCGGCTACTCCACAATTTACGCGCTAATTGCTGCATATCGGTGACAGGATCGTTTGAATCGACAATTTCTAGTCCCAGTAAAGACTCAACAATATCTTCTAAGGTGACAATACCTTCACCAGAACCATACTCATCGACAATCATAGCGATTTTAGTATTTCGCTTAATCATCAATTCAAATATCGGTAAAATCTTGGCGGTTTCAGGAATAACCAGCAGGTTTTTCTTCAATACACCAATGGATTCTTTCTGGGTGTAACGTTCTGCTTGAATGATATTATTACGGTTAACATAACCAATAATATTATCAGGGTCGTCTTCATATACAGGAATACGGGTAAAGGGTTTAGCTAAAAACTGCTGCACAAATTGCCCTTGGGTCAGAGTCACCGGTAATTTAAACATCACGGTTCGCGGTGTCATAATCGCTGAAACGGGCATTTCTTTAACCGATAACATTTGCGTTAAAATGGCAGACTCTTGTTTATCAAGTTCACCTGATTGTCGCCCAATTTCGGCCATCGCACTCATTTCTTGACGAATATACTGCCCTTCGTCGCCTTTACCCATTAATTTGGTGACTTTTGAAGACATCCAGATTAGTGGTTTGGTAATACGCTCTAACCACACTAAAACTAGCGACACTGATGGCGCTAATGAACGCCAATAGTTTGCACCTAAGGTTTTAGGAATGATTTCTGAGAAAAATAAGATGAGAAAGGTCAGTACCCCGGAAAATACCCCTAGCATTTCATCGCCAAAGACCTTTGCCGCTTGAGCACCAGCAACAGCTGCGCCTACGGTATGGGAAATGGTGTTGAGAGTCAGGATAGAAACCAGTGGTGATTCCACGTTTTCTTTCTGTTTATTAAGCCGATCGGCAGCTTTACGATTCGTTTTAGCCAAAGTGGCAATATAACTAGGCGTAACAGACAGTAGTACCGCCTCAAATACACTACAAAGAAAAGAGATTGCAATGGCGATAAATACTATAATGATAAGGGTTATCATAAAGGTGGAATTACACCTCCAAATGGCAGACCAATATTAGTCCGAGGAAATTCTAGCATAGTCTCTAAGCTTTGTTGCTACTTCTATAGCCAAATTTTGTTAGGATCTGTATAATTCGCCGCCCGCAAGCAAGTTTTAGGTTTTTTGAGGTTACACAACATGAGTGAAAAAAAGATCAATTTATTGGATCTTGATCGAAAATCGATGAGAGCGCTATTCGCAGAAATGGGCGAAAAACCGTTCCGAGCCGATCAATTGATGAAATGGCTTTATCACTTTGGTGTTAGCGACTTCGAAGAAATGAACAATATTAACAAGGCACTGCGCGCTAAGTTAGCTCGAAAGTGTGAAATTGTTGCCCCTGAGATTGCTAGCTTTCAAAAGTCATCTGATGGGACCATTAAGTTTGCGATCAATGTTGGTCAAGGCCAAGAAGTCGAGACTGTTTACATCCCTGAAGAAGACCGTGCAACCCTGTGTGTATCATCACAAGTGGGCTGTGCATTGGAATGTACTTTCTGCTCAACAGGGCAGCAAGGCTTCAACCGTAACCTCTCAGTGGCTGAAATCATCGGTCAAGTATGGCGTGTATCAGAATTTTTAGGTTTCCATAAAGACACTGGCGATCGTCCAATCACTAACGTTGTTATGATGGGAATGGGTGAGCCACTATTAAACTTAGCCAATGTGATCCCTGCAATGGACATCATGTTAGATGACTTTGGTTTTAGTCTGTCTAAGCGTCGTGTGACCTTATCGACTTCAGGTGTCGTGCCTGCGTTAGACAAATTAGGTGACGTGATCGATGTGGCTTTAGCGGTGAGTATTCATGCGCCAAATGATGAGCTGCGTGATGTATTGGTGCCGGTAAACAAGAAATACCCGCTAGAAGAATTTTTAGCTGGGATTCGTCGTTACCTAGAAAAGTCCAATGCTAACCGCGGACGTGTTACAGTCGAATACGTGATGCTTGATCATATCAATGACAGTACAGATCAAGCCCATGAATTAGCCAAGCTAATGAAAGACACGCCGTGTAAGATTAACTTAATTCCGTTTAATCCTTATCCTGGTTCGCCATATGGTCGCTCTTCTAATTCTAGAATTGACCGTTTTTCTAAAGTATTAATGGAATACGGCTTAACGGTTATTGTGCGTAAAACCCGTGGTGATGATATTGATGCGGCTTGTGGACAATTAGCCGGTGATATTCGTGATCGCACTAAACGTTTAGCAAAAAAACAAATGCAACAAAATCAGATTTCGGTCACAATGGATTAACTCATTGTTTGTATAGATTAATAGGCGTTGGAATATGCATGGATTGCCAAAGTTTTTGATTGTAGTCGCGATGGCATTACCTCTAACGGGTTGTGTCACTGAGCGCACTTATAGCGGTACTGATATTCCTGTTGCCGAAAGAACCTTAGATAAGCAAGCCGCAGCTATTGAGCGAATGCAGCTGGGACTGACTTATTTAAATCGAGGCAATATTGAACAAGCTAAATTTAATTTAAATCGTGCGGTTGAATATGCACCGCAGTTAAGTTCAGTGCATATCGCGATGGCGTATTATTACCAAACGGTAGGTGATACTGTACGTACAGAGGCGGCTTACCGTAAAGCCATTGCCGCGCCAGATGCAGGTGGTGATGCGAAAAATAACTTTGGCGTGTTTCTTTGCCAGCAAGATAAATTCGCACAAGCTGAAGAAATGCTATTAGCCGCGATTGAAACCAAACAATACACTCGCACCGCTTCAAGCTACGAAAACTTAGGCGTGTGTAGTATGTCTGCAGGTGACACCGAAAAAGCCAAGGGCTATTTTGAAGATGCGCTGCGATATGATCCAAGACGACAATCAACCTTGAAAGAATTGATTGAGCTTGCGATAGTAGAAAATGATTATCAAGCCGCTAAAGCGAATTTAACGCGTCTTCACCGTGTGGCACAACAAACACCAGAAAGCTTAGCATTAGGTATTAAAATTTCCCGTGAGTTAGCGGATGATGAAGCGGTAAAACGCTACGGAATTACTTTAATTGCCAAATATCCTGCTTCAGAACAAGCGAAAGAATACAGGGCTAATTTGCATTAATGACAAATAAAATTACAGAGATAGAAACAGATAATAATCTCGAGCAAGCTGAATTACTCGAAACTGTTTCAACAGCGGGTATGCTGCTACGCACCGCCCGCGAAAAAAAGGGTGTCTCGATAGATGCTGTGGCATTACAGCTGCATTTGCGTCCCAGTGTTATTGAAGATATTGAAAATGATATTTTTGATAATATTGCTTCAGCAACCTATGCCCGTGGCTACGCTAAAAACTTTGCCAAGTACGTTGAAGCAGATGTTAATGCCGTTCAACAATGTTTAGCCCAGCAACTTCCTGATGAAACTGCTGCTATGCAAAGCTTTTCTCGCAAAACTACCCGCGAAGCCCGTGACAGCCGTCTCACCTTAGTTACTTATCTCATCGTAGCGATATTACTTGCGCTATTATTGTTGTGGTGGGTACAAAAAGACTCAATGCTAACGGGAGTTGATTTATCAAAGCCGACAGCAGAAGAAGTCGCAGCTGCTAATGTGGCGCAGCAAACACAAGACTTATTAGAGCCAGAAATCGATCCTAAACTGGCTTATCGGGAACCCGTTGCCAGCGAGGTAATCTCAGCACAAAGTCAAAACGATGACGCAGTTCAAGTGAGCAGTAATGTTCAGGAGAGTAACCGTGTTATTAAGCCAGCAACGGCGACTGACACACTTGACTCTGTTGCTGTGTCACCAGCAATAACAACTGCAGTTGATACTGTAGTAATCACTGCTGATGTGATTGAAACTGATACTATATCGCTTAGCTTTAGTGATGATTGCTGGGTTAACATTATCGATGCCGATGGTAAAACATTGGTTGATGGCGTTAAGGGCTCAGCTAGAGTCGTTGAAGTCACCGGCAAGGCACCTTTTAAAGTGATATTGGGTGCGCCGCAAGTTGTCACCATGAGCTTTAATAATGAAAATGTCAGCCTTGCTGAGTTTTCTGACCGTGTGGCCAAGTTAACCCTGCCTAAAGCCTAGTCTTTAAAGCTTAGTGTTAACTCAATTTTGGTAAGTAGTAGAGCAACAGATTATGTATAACGAATCTCCAATCATCCGCCGTCCTTCTAGCCGCATTTATGTAGGGGATGTTCCGATCGGCGATGGTGCACCAATTGCGGTGCAATCGATGACAAATACTAAAACCACTGATGTCGACGCCACAGTTGCACAAATTTTGGCCCTTGAAAAAGTCGGTGCAGACATAGTGCGAGTCTCAGTACCAACAATGGATGCCGCTGAAGCGTTTAAGCTTATCAAGCAGCGCGTTAGTGTACCTTTAGTTGCCGATATTCATTTTGATTACCGTATCGCACTTAAAGTGGCTGAATACGGTGTTGATTGTTTGCGGATTAACCCCGGCAACATTGGTAATGAAGAACGTATTCGCAATGTAGTTGAATGTGCGCGTGATAAAAATATTCCAATTCGCATTGGTGTTAATGGCGGTTCATTAGAAAAAGATCTGATGGACAAGTATCATGAGCCAACACCAGAAGCATTGCTTGAATCAGCCATGCGTCATGTGGATATTTTAGACCGTCTAAACTTTGACCAGTTTAAAGTCAGTGTAAAAGCTTCAGACGTATTTTTAGCGGTTGAATCATACCGTTTACTCGCCAAGCAAATTAAGCAGCCATTGCATTTAGGCATTACTGAAGCAGGCGGCGCTCGTGCGGGTTCGGTTAAATCAGCAGTGGGCTTAGGCATGTTACTGGCTGAAGGTATTGGTGATACTTTACGTATCTCATTAGCGGCAGATCCAGTCGAAGAAATTAAAGTCGGTTTTGATATCTTAAAATCATTACGTATTCGCAGCCGCGGCATTAACTTTATTGCCTGTCCGTCTTGTTCACGCCAAGAGTTTGATGTGATTAACACTGTCAATGCGTTAGAAATGCGCCTTGAAGATATCACCACCCCAATGGATGTGTCGATTATCGGCTGTGTGGTCAATGGCCCAGGTGAAGCGTTAGTTTCAGATATTGGTTTAACCGGTAGCCACGGAAAAAGTGGTTATTATGATGACGGTAAACGTCAAAAAGAGCGCTTTGATAACAACAATATAGTGGATTCACTGGAAGCAAAAATTCGCGCAAAAGCAGCGATAATGCAAAACCGAATCGATATCAAAGACGCAACAGAATAAGTTAGTTTTAGATAAAAACACACTTACCAGCAGTGGTAGGTGTTTTTTTGTGTAAGGCATATGATTAATTAATTAGCTAAAAATTAGGCGAATTAAACGTGGCAAAACAGATCCAAGCAATCCGTGGAATGAACGACATTCTGCCAACTCAAAGCCCTTTATGGCAACAAGTCGAAGCGGTTATTCGCTCTACTGTTAGTGCCTATGGTTACAGTGAAATCCGTACTCCTATTGTTGAAAGTACTGATTTATTCAAGCGCTCAATTGGTGAAGTCACCGATATCGTTGAAAAAGAAATGTATACCTTTGCTGATCGCAATGAAGACAGTTTAACATTGCGCCCAGAAGGCACAGCATCGACTGTTCGTGCGGGAAATGAGCATGGTTTACTTTACAACCAAGAGCAACGTTTATGGTACATGGGACCTATGTTCCGTCATGAACGTCCTCAAAAAGGTCGTTACCGTCAATTCCACCAATTTGGTGTTGAAGTGTACGGCATTGCAAGTGCGGACATTGATGCGGAAGTATTGATGTTATCTGCAAGATTATGGGATTCATTTGGCATTAAAGACCACGTTAAACTGGAACTTAATACCTTAGGTGATCCTGCTGAACGTGCTACTTACCGTGATGCATTAATTGCATTTTTAGAGCAGCACAAAGAGCAATTAGATGAAGACTCACAGCGCCGTATGTATTCAAACCCGCTACGAGTATTGGATTCTAAATCGCCACAGGTTCAAGCCTTGCTAGCTGATGCGCCAGAGTTAATGGATTATTTAGGTGAAGAATCAAAAACACATTTTTCAACCTTATGTGAACTCTTAGACGCTGTCGGCATCCAATACACAATTAATCCTCGTCTTGTGCGTGGTTTAGATTACTATAACCGCACCGTTTTTGAGTGGGTAACGGATAGCTTAGGCTCTCAAGGAACGGTACTTGCTGGTGGTCGTTATGATGGTCTGGTTGGTCAATTGGGTGGTAAAGATACCCCTGCAGTAGGTTTTGCAATGGGACTTGAGCGTATTGTCTTACTACTGCAAACCCTTGAGCTTGATAAAGATGTCGCGCCAGTTGTCGATGTTTATGTCACGGCAATGGGCGAAAACTGCTTAGTTGAAGCAATTAAAATTGCCCAAGAGTTGCGTCAAAGCCTGCCAGCGCTTAAAGTCATGAGTCATTGTGGCGGCGGTAACTTTAAAAAGCAGATGAAACGTGCTGATAAAAGCGGTGCGCAGTACGCCCTGATCATTGGTGAAAACGAAATTGCCAATAACCAAGTTGCAATTAAGCCACTGAGAAATAAGAACGAACAACTTTTAGTTGCCCGAGAAGAGTTGGCGACTACGATAAAATCATTATTTTAATATTAGCCCTTAGCTAATAAAAAACAGAACTGAATAGAAAGGGGAAGTGCGCGTGGAAATTTATAGCACAGAAGAACAACAAGTAGATGCTATTAAGCAGTTCTGGAAAGATTACGGCAGCTCAATCATTGTGGGTGCAGTCGTAGGTCTAGGTGGATTGTACGGTTGGAATTATTACTCTGACGTAAAAATTGAAAAATCGGAAGCTGCATCAGAAGCATTTCAACGCATTACTGCTAACAGCGACAGCAGTGCAGTACAAGCAGCTATCGCTGAGTTTGGTGCACAGCACGATCAAAAAGGTTACCAAGCCTTGCTTGAACTCATGTCAGCTAAAGCTGCTGTCGATGCAGGCGAGTTAGATAAAGCAGAAGCGGCTTTTACTAAAATCATTGCTGCAAAACCGGGTGCTGCTTTAGAGTCTTTAGCGACGTTACGTCTATCTCGCGTGCAAGCAGAGCAAGGTAACATCGGCACTGCAATTGCGACATTAGAGCAAATTACCGATGAAGCATTTAATGCTCAACGTGATGAGTTAAAAGGCGATTTACTTGTGCGTCAAGGTGACATGGATAGTGCACGTTCAGCTTACCAAGCTGCTGTTGATAACGGCGGTTCGTTAACCAGTCCTGCATTACAAATGAAGCTAGACAATTTAAACAAGGCATAAGGAATTAGCCGAATGAAGTCTTTATGCAAAACTTTGCTAGCAGCGGGCTTAAGCGTCGCATTGCTATCTGCTTGTTCTTCAAATGATAATGAAGAAGAAGTTGTTACTGAACTAACTGAAATTCAAGCAACTGTTTTTCCAGAAGTAAACTGGCATGCCAAGGTTGGGGGCGGAGTCGGTGACTTTTATTCTCAACTTAAACCGGCTATTCGATATGACCATGTATATGTGGCCGATCGCAACGGTGAGGTCGTCGCCTTTGAAGAAGCAACAGGCAAAGTGGCTTGGCGTAAAGACTTAGCTTCAGAATTTAAACATACTGAGCTGGCGAAAACGAAAGAGGCACGCATTGCCGCAGGCGTTACCGCTGGCCGTAATAAAGTCTTTATTGGCGGCGAGTCTGGTTTATTGGTGGCATTAGATGCTCAAACCGGTGAGACCGTATGGTCAGCAGTTGCAAGCGGTGAGCTGTTATCGGCTCCAACTGTGTCTGAAGATTCAGTTGGCGTGCATACCAGTGATGGTAACTTTGAAGCATTTGATATTGATGACGGTGCTAAACTGTGGACCCATGAGATGCAACTGCCAAATCTAACGCTACGCGGCACTAGCTCAGCAGCTTATGATTCAGGTGGTTTCTTCCTTGGCACTGCTGATGGTAAAATAGCGGTTATTGTCAAAAACAATGGACAAGTGGCTTGGGAGCAGGCGGTATTTAACCCAACCGGTGGTAACGAGTTTACTCGTATGGCCGATGTGGACATGACACCGTTAATTTTGGGCGATAATTTATACGCGGTAAGTTACAATGGTAACTTAGTGTCTATGGAGCTAAGAACGGGTCGTGTTGTATGGACGCGTAAGTATTCAAGCTTCAATGAATTAGCGACAGCAGGGGTTGGACTATACTTAGTCGATGACCACAGCCGAATTTATTCAGTAGATAGACGTAACGGTCTTGAATTATGGAGTAACTCTACGTTAATGAATCGTAGTTTAACTTCACCTGCCGTTATAGGCTCTTATATTGTTGTAGGTGACTTTGAAGGTTACTTACATTTTATTGACCGCAACTCTGGCGAAGTCGCTGGACGTGTTGAGGTTGATAGTGATGGTTTATTCTCACAACCAGTAGTGGTTGGAGATAAAATTTATGTGCAAGGTCGTAGCGGCAAAATCGCGACGATTGTACTGCCATAAATTGAATAGCAAACCTTATTAGAGCCCCTGGAAGTGTGTTCCGGGGGCTTTTTATTTTAAAGTTTTTAGAGGCAAAATCATGATCCCTGTAGTGGCCCTTGTGGGGCGACCTAATGTTGGTAAGTCAACTTTATTTAATCGCCTTACTCGCACAAGAGATGCGCTTGTCGCCGATTTTCCTGGTTTAACTCGTGACCGTAAATATGGACGTGCGTTTTTAGCTGGTTATGAATTCATTGTGGTTGATACTGGTGGTATCGATGGCACTGAAGAAGGGATTGAAACTAAGATGGCTGAACAATCGCTAGCGGCGATTGAAGAAGCAGATGTGGTGCTATTTTTAACTGATGCTCGTGCAGGCTTAACAGCAGCTGATTTAGCGATTGCTGAGCATTTACGTAGCCGTGATAAAACTACCTTTGTTGTTGCTAACAAAGTTGATGGTATTGATGCTGATTCAGCCTGTGCTGAGTTTTGGTCATTAGGTTTAGGTGAAGTTTATCAAATGGCAGCTGCGCAAGGTCGCGGTGTTACCAATATGATTGAATACTCTTTAGCGCCTTATGCTGAAGCTATGGGTATTACTCGCCAAGAAGACGGTGAAGAAGTTGAAGATGTACGTGAGTACACTGAAGAAGAAGCCGAAGCTGAACAAGAGCGCCTGCAAAACTTACCGATTAAGCTTGCTATTATTGGTAAGCCTAACGTAGGTAAATCAACGCTAACTAACCGTATTTTAGGTGAAGAGCGTGTGGTTGTTTATGATGCACCAGGTACGACTCGTGACAGTATTTATATTCCAATGGAACGTGAAGGTCGTCAATACGTATTAATTGATACTGCTGGTGTGCGTCGCCGCGCGAAAGTACATGAAGTTATTGAGAAGTTTTCAGTGATTAAAACCCTGAAAGCAGTTGAAGATTCTAACGTTGTCTTGTTAGTGATCGACGCTCAAGACGGTATTACAGAGCAAGATCTTGGTTTGCTTGGTTTTGCGCTTAATGCTGGTCGTGCAATTGTACTTGCTGTGAATAAATGGGATGGTCTTGACCAAGCATTTAAAGAAAGCGTTAAAAGTGAGTTAGATCGCCGCTTAGGCTTTATCGACTTTGCCCGCATTCACTTTATTTCAGCGCTTCATGGCACAGGTGTTGGTCATTTATACGAGTCAATTGAAGAAGCCTATGACAGTGCAACGCGCCGCGTAAGTACTTCAATGCTGACCCGCGTTATGCAAATGTCACAAGATGATCATCAGCCACCATTAGTACATGGTCGCCGAGTGAAGCTTAAGTATGCCCATGCTGGTGGTTATAACCCACCAATCGTTGTGGTGCATGGTAATCAGGTAAGTAAGTTACCTGATTCATACAAGCGCTACATGATGAACTACTTCCGTCGTTCATTGAAAGTTGTGGGTACGCCAATTCAAATGCGCTTTCAAGAGGGAGCTAATCCATTTGAAGGCCGCCATGAAAAGCTAACCATTAGTCAAGAGCGTCGCCGTAAACGCGCAATGAGCCACATTAATAGCCGCAAAAAATAAATTATTTTCTGTGAGTTAACCAAAACCTGAATGACTGCAAAGTGATTCAGGTTTTTTTATGTCTCTGATTTACTGGTGTTTGAACTGAGGAGTTTGAACCGAGGTTATTGACAGTTATTGGTTTGGTAAGGTGAAACTTGAAATGATCTAGCATAAGCGAATGTTAAGTCTTACCACTTATAGTCATAATTCACTTTCAATCACTGAGGTTTTTATGAGTACTCGCCGCCATTTTCCTGCTATCCATCGTCTTTTGCATTGGGGGCTTGCGCTGTCAATGTTGGTGATGCTGTTAACCATCTTACTGCGTTTAGGCTGGATGGAAAAAAATCATATGGCTGAGATGATCCAGCAAGGATTATTGCAGCTTGATTTACTTATCAGTGATAAACAAGCCGTCATTATTGCTAAAAGCATTCGTAATGTGATGTTTAAGTGGCATCTTTATTTTGGCTATGCGGTGGCTGTTTTTGTGTCGCTGCGCTTTATCTACATGGCAAAATGCGGTTTACAATACCCTAGCGCATTCAGTAAACAGGCTAGCGGCCGTGAAAAATTTCAAGCGTGGGTATATTGGCTATTTTATCTGGGTATTGCGTTATCGGTCTCCACAGGCTTGTTGATTGAATTTGGCCCAGAGTCAATTGAACACCAAGCTGAAACCGTGCATAAACTTGCCTTGTGGTATTTTATTCCGTTTATCAGTTTGCATTTGGCCGGAATAATACTGGCCGAATTTACCCACGATAAGGGCTTAGTCTCGAGAATCATCGGCGGGTAAACACAGTCACCAGTTGTGTTGAACTAAGCCTATTGAGCAGCGTATCAGCGGTTGTTCTAGCTATTGCTTCAAGACCGCGTCATGGCGTTAGTGCTAGCGCGGTGATTATTAGTCCTCATTAACCAACTCTTGTTCGCTATCCTATACTCGTCAGACCTTGTTAACGGGTTAATCTTTACCTATTTAACTCTCCAACCTAACACTCTGTTAAACTAACTCGTCACAATGCTTAATAAAACCTTAAGATTGAAGATTTAACTTAGATGATATTGAATCATTAAAAATTAGTCATTCATGACTCCTCAAAAATTAAAACTAACAAAGCGAGACTCCATGAAGCGATCATTACTAGCGAGTTTGTTACTCACATTGGCCTTTAGCGGCCCATTATTTGCCGCGCCTTCACTTGAGCATACTGTACTAACCAAAGATGGCACCGAAACTAGCTTGAAAGAGTTTGCTGGCAAGGTGGTGTATGTGGATTTTTGGGCATCATGGTGCGGTCCATGTCGAAAGTCTTTTCCTTGGATGAACCAGATGCAGGCCAAATACCAGCAGCAAGGCTTTGAAGTGGTTGCTATCAATCTTGATGTTGATACTGAGTTAGCCCATGAGTTCCTCACTAAAATCCCCGCTAATTTTAATTTACGCTTTAATCCAGAAGGGGATGTGGCAAGGGAGTTTGATTTACCTGGTATGCCAAGTAGCTATTTATTTAACCGCCAAGGCGAATTAGTTCAGCGTCATGTTGGTTTTTTTGACAAGAACAAGCCTGCTTATGAACATGAAATTCAACTGTTATTAAAGGAATAAGCCAATGAAAAAATCGAGTTTTAAGCAATACATTAAGCTGTTATTGGCCTTGTCGATTATCAGCAGTTTAGCGGGCTGTTCGAGTTTAGGTGTAGAGCCGTGGGAGAAGGATCAATTTGCCCGCGCTGATATGGCACTTAATAATGAAAAGTTAGATTTAGCATTGGATGACCATATTTACTTCAGTAAAGAAGGCACCAGTGGCGGACGCTCATTAGCTGGCGGAGGTTGTGGATGCAACTAACTTCGAAACTAACGCCGAAACAAAGCATCGCTAGCGCATTGGCCATGGCTAGCTGCAGTTTGTTGTCACAACAAGCTAGCGCGCAAGAGCCTGTACCGGCAAATGATGATTGGAAGGTCGATGCCGCCATTATGTATTACGGTGAGCAAGACCGTGTACAAGCCGTTGAAGCTATTGGTAATGTGCAAAAAGCCTTTGGCGAAGATTCGCTGCTAGATATGAAAATCGTTGTCGACAGCTTAACCGGCGCTTCAGCCTCTGGCGCTGTAGCACAATCCATCAGCCAAACCTTTACTCGACCTTCAGGTAAGGGAGAGTATACGGTCGCCCCAGGTGAAACGCCCCTTGATGATACGTTCCAAGATACCCGGGTGCAGTTAAGTGCCAATTGGCAGGAAATTTTAAATCCTGACTGGACGGTTAACTTAGGTGTTTATGGTTCTAAAGAATATGATTATTTATCATTAGGCTTAAATGCGGGTGTGGAGCGCAGTTTTAACAAAAACAACACCACCCTTGCCTTATCGGGTGCCTATACGAATGATACTGTTGATCCTGTGGGCGGACGTCCTGTGGCGTTATCAGAAATGGTATTTCGCGGTGATTATGATGGTGATGATGCCTTTCAAGCTGCATTTGACGCCACTCGATTAGACGGTGATGACACCAAGCAAACCGCTGATGTCATGCTAGGTGTGACCCAAATCTTGAATCGTAACTGGTTAATGCAAGCCAACTACGGTTTTTCAAGTGTGTCGGGCTATATGACCGATCCCTATAAAATTCTCAGTATGGTCGATGGTAATGGTGAGTCCCATGGTTATCGCTACGAAAACCGCCCAGACTCGCGCACTAAGCACAGTGTTTTCTTGTTAGCAAAAGGCGCATTGGACTCAGGGGTGATTGATTTCTCTTATCGCTACAATACTGATGACTGGGATATTCAAGCGCACACTTTAGAAACCCATTATCGCTATTACTTTACTCCAAGCTTATATGGCCAGCTGCATTTGCGTTATTACCAGCAGCAAGCTGCTGAGTTTTATCAGCCATTTTTGCGTACAGAAGCAGCATTACCTGAGTATGCCAGTGCGGATTATCGCATTGGTGACATGTCAGCATATACGGTAGGGCTTAAGTTTGGCCATCGCTTATCTGGCGGCCATGAACTTAGCTATCGTATTGAGTATTATCAGCAAAACCCTGAAAACAACGGCACAGATATCCCTGGTGAGTTAAATAATCAGGATTTATTTCCATCGGTGAAAGCAATCGTAGCTCAAATAAGCTATTCGTTTTAAATAAATAGTCTTAAGATAAATAAACGCAAAACATCAGAGTTATTGAAATTGTTAAATAAAGCCGCTGTTACATCACAAGCCGCTACATCTAAGGCCCCACAGGTCGCGACGCTTACACGTCGCCCTTGGGGCTTTTTAGGTTCATTTAGCGCCATGGCAAGTCCATGTGAAATGTTAATGCGACTAGATGATGAGAAGATTGCCCAGCAGATGTTAAATATCGCTGTGGCTGAAGCCAAACGAATAGAGCGTAAATATAGCCGTTTTTTACAAGGTAATATTGTTTGGCAACTCAACAATGCCCAAGGGCAGGCGGTTAACATTGATGCTGAAACGGCGCATTTACTGCAATTTGCCCAGCAATGTTATCAATTAAGTGACGGCGCTTTTGATATCAGCGCAGGTCCTTTAATGAAGTTGTGGCGCTTTGATGGTAGTCATCAAGTGCCACCAGCTAGTGCGATTAAATCGGCATTAAAGCTAGTGGATTTTAGCGCCATTGATTTTACTGACAGCCAATTGACTATGCCTGCAGCAATGAGTTTAGATTTTGGTGGCATAGGCAAAGAGTATGCGGTGGATAGTACAGCGCAATTACTCAGCAAGCGTTGGCCTGATATCTCTGTGTTAGTTAATTTTGGTGGCGATATTGCCTGTCCCATCCTTAACCCCAATGGCTGGCAAGTGGGGATTGAAAACCCGCAGCAATTGGATAATGCCGCGGCGCTGTTAACCATACGCCAAGGCGCATTAGCCACTAGCGGCACCACTCGGCGCTACATTGAAGTGGATCAAAAACGCTATGGCCACATTATTAATCCTCGAACAGGTTATCCTGTGGAGCAAGCGCCGCTTTCAGTGACGGTATTAGGGCCAAATAGCGTTACCGCGGGAATGCTATCGACCATGGCAATGTTAAAAGGCGCAGCTGCTGAAGCCTTTTTGAGTGGGCAAGGTGTTGACTTCAAAGTGTTTAGATAAGCTTAAATCGCGCTTTAATTGCTATAAAAGCAATACATAAGAACAATATATAAGAACAATAAAGGAATAACCGATGCGGGTATTGTTAGTCGAAGACAATCAGTTATTAGCACAAGGCGTGGTTTTGAATTTGGCTAAAGAAGGGATCCAAGTGGATCACTTATGTTCTTATAACCAAGCATTAGCGGCGCTGGATAATGAAGATTTTAGCGCCATTATTCTTGATTTAGGTTTGCCTGATGGCAATGGCGAAGATTTATTAAAGCACTGGCGTAAAGCGGGAGTATCTTTGCCGATTATTGTGCTGACCGCCAATACGGATTTTGATACTCGCTTAAACTGTTTAGATATTGGCGCAGATGATTATCTCAGTAAACCGTTTGATGTGCGGGAATTAGTTGCCAGACTGCGAGCTATTGTTCGCCGCCAACACGGCTTAGATAACAATCAATTTAGTTTCGGCGCATTGACCATCGATTTCAGTTGTTGTGAAGTGCATTTTCGAGAGCAATTAATCAATCTGCCACGGCGGGAATATCAATTGTTATTGGAGTTTGCCCAATCAGCAGGGCGAGTACTAACCCGCAGCCAGCTTGAGCAATTAACCTATGGTTGGGATGAAGTCGGCAGTAATTCCATTGAAGTGCATATTCATCATTTACGTAAAAAAATGGCCCCAGAACTGATTAAAACTGTTAGGGGCATTGGCTATATTTTAGCTGAAATTCAATAAGCATTAATGGTCAGTAGATCATAAAAGGATATTATGTTTTCGTTACGTTTCTCCCTTAGTTTATTGATGTTAGTCGGTATCTTACTGACCGTATCCGTTGCCAGTGTGCTGAGTAGCCGCGATGCCATGTACGAGATAGAAGAGCTATTTGATGCTGAAATGGTACAAACCGCTAAAGTGCTGGATTTGTTTTATGTCAAAAGGCTTACTGCCGCCAAAGTAGCAAGCTTAATTGAGCAACCTATTCGCTTTCATGTGTCAGAGTCTGACATAGAAACCTTTGCCGAGCAGTCTACGGTAGAAACTCTATCCTACGAGCGAAAGCTGTCATTTCAATTATTTACCGCAGCAGGTGAGTTACTTGCATACTCAGATAATACTGGCGAGCAACCGCTAACGGATTTTAACCACGGCTATGCCTATCAGGCAGTCGGTGAGCACACCTGGCATGTGTACAGCTTGTTTTCAACGGCGCAACAGGTGTGGATTGTGACTGCACAGCGTGATGATGTGCGCCAAGAGTTGGTGGATAAAATTAACGCCAATAGCTGGCGATCGCCACTGATTATTGCGCCGATCATGTTGCTGATTATGCTATTGGTGACTTACTACTTATTTAAACCCATCAAACTACTTGAACGTCACTTAGCTTATCGCAGTGCTCAAGATCTAGCGCCAATTAATATCCACTTACCGTCAGAACTTATTTCAATTCAGCAGTCGCTTAATAGTTATTTAGCCCGTATCGCCGATATGATGATCCGCGAACGACGCTTTAGTGCTGATGCGGCCCACGAGTTAAAGACCCCCTTAGCCATCATTAAACTTCATGGTGATGGTTTAGAAAGCGTGATTAATTCATCAACCGATGAAAGCTTAAAGCAACAAGCAATGCCTTATACTCAAGCCATGGGGCAGGGAATTAAGCGTATGAGTCATACTGTTGAGCAACTGTTATTACTCTCAAGGGTTGATGCCATTGAAGCGATTAATAAGGCTGAATGCGACTTACAAAGCCTAATTGATAATGTGATTAATCAGTTAGTACATATTGTGGCCGATTATCAGTGGCAGCTTGATATTCCTAAGGGACTTACCGTTAAAGCTGATAGCTTTTATCTTGAATTAGTATTAAAAAATATTATCGAAAATGCCTGTAAATACAGCCCTAAAGAATCGGTTATTAGCATTCGCGCTGAGCAAGATGCTAACCAATGCGTCATTAATATCATTGATCAAGGTATAGGCATGTCTGCAAGCGAAATTGATTTAGCCAAGAACCGTTTTTATCGGGTTGATGAAAATGTATCCCAAGGTGCAGGGCTAGGGTTATCCATTTGTCAGCTAATTATTATGCTGCATCAAGGTGATATGAGTTTTCATCAAGCTAAGCCTCAAGGGCTAAAGGTCAACATTGTGTTACCCAATTAAACTAACTTATTTAATCTTGGGATAGAAAAAGCCTGAGTCACAGTGAATGTGATTCAGGCTTTTTATTTATTTCAGACTCAGTTTTTGCCTCAACTTCTGGTTCAGCTTTTGACTCAACTTCTGGCCCAGCTTTTGACTAAGCCAAAGCGCAGTTTATTTCACTCGCTGTTTAGACGACGAGTGATGACTGCTTGAGCGACTACCACCACGGTTGTTGTGGGATGTATTACTCGCTCTTTGCTGCGGCTTGATGCTGTGGTTTTGGGCGCTACGGTTGTTATTCACTCGCGCAGTTTGGTTATAGTGCTTGCTACTTTGCTGTTTATTAACAGTCGGTCTGCTGGTCGCTTGTCTATTAGTAACCTGCCTGTTTGTCGCTTGTCTGCTGCTCGGTTGCTTGGTCGCTTTTTGGCTTTGATTAGCCTTATTTGAACGGTTTGGCTGTGATTTATTTGCCGTTCTCAGCGCTTTATCCTGCTGGCCATTATGCATTTTATTCGTATTACTTGGTCTAGTGCTCGGTCTAGTACTGGGCTTAGTGCTGGGTCTTGAGCTATAGCTCGGCTTAGCATTATGATTATTTTTTAATGCTTTATTCACACGTTGCTGCTTTGCTATATGGCTTGGCTTAGAGTTATGTAGCTGTGCTGGCTTACCTTTATGACCAGGTTTTTGAGCATGAGCCAGCTTGTGGCTGTTATTGTAACGGGCACGATCATACTTATGGCTTACTCTCGGCGCTTTATAAGCAACCCCGCGGCGATGAGCTGGTTTGTGCTTCCAGCGGTGTGAGCCTTGGCTATAGGCAATCTTATGGGGCTTACGATAGTAACGAGTCTTATGATGATTAATCACCACCACGCGTCTATTTGACCAATGCACCGCGCCAAAGAAGTAGTTAAAGTTGATATAAACACTTGGTCCCCAATAAATTGGGCGGTTCGGGCGGTAATGCACATAAGATGGATAACGCCAATATACTGGTGGGTATGCATTCCAGCGCCAGCTACCGTAAACAATTCTTGGATCGTAATAGGGAACATAAACCACTTCCGTACGGGCAGGCTCAATAATGATCTGCTTTTCTTCACGGGTGATGGTCATGTTTTCCATATCATCAAAACTATTGGCTTCATCTGCTTGATGGCGCAATGTTTGAATGCTGGCTAATACCGTTTCTTCATCTTGCAGAAATGCTTCACCTAACTCCTGAGTCCAATCAAGATCTTCATTAAGCTTTTCAAGCACAGTGGGAAAGGCCACCAATGCCATGACGCTAGGGTCCCAATCCTGTTGCTCGGCTTGCTGCATTTTCTGTTCGCTATCAAGCTGACTATTTTCTTGCTGCCAGCGATGGGCTTGTACTACCTCTAGAGGGTAGGTAGACGCAATCAGAATATGGGTTAACAAACTATCTGGATATAAGGCTATAGGAGCAAGCATTTGCGCCAGCTGCGCTTCAGACAGCTGCTCAGCATCTTGACTGTAGGCTTGATCGCTTACCAGTGTTTGTGCGCCACTGTCTGTGGCCGCGAATGCCGCAGGAGAAAGCATAATGCACACGGCAACTAGGCTTGTTCTGATGCGATTAAACGTCGTATTCATTAATATCATATCGTCTCCAACTCCTTTTTGATAAAGGCAGTTTTTGAATGTTAGATATAGGATAACGAAGTGAAAATGAACACAAGATGAAAGCAGGGAATTTATTTCGAGTGAATTAAGCGGCTAATGGTAAAAGCTAGTCATTAAATGTGATGGTGAATTTAGCGCCGCCATAAGTGTCAGATGCACCGACGCTTAATTGCCCCTGATAACTTTCGACAATATCACGCACTATGGCTAAGCCAATACCGTGACCTTGTTGGTAGGTATCGGCTCTGATGCCACGTTCAAAAATCCCTTGCTGCTGCTCAGGGCTTAGGCCTTTGCCGTCATCTTCAATGATAAAGTGTAATTGGTTATCGGTTTGAACTACGCTAAGGCAAACTTGGGCCTTAGCGGCTTTACAGGCGTTGTCTAACAGGTTGCCAAGCATTTCACTTAAGTCAGCTTCTTCACCTTTAAATAGTATGTTGGCTTGGGCTTGGTAATCGATATCAAGGTGTTGCTGTTGGTATATTTTACTTAAGGTTCTGATTAACTTGCTGGCGACATCATCCACTTTAACCCCTAAATGCCAAGGCTTATTACCGCTAGTTTTGGCTTTATTGAGCTGATAGCTAATGATGTTATTGATATTGCTGGCTTGCTCTTTGGAGTCGGCACTTAAGTCTTTTTGGCTTTGCAGCACAGCTAGCGGGGTTTTTAAGCTATGGGCTAGATCGGCTAAGGCATTTTTATAACGCTGCCTTTGCTGTTGCTCAGTTTTTAATAGCACATTGAGCTGTTTTGCCACCGCGTTGAGCTCTATTGGGTAGTTTTGCTCAATGCGAGTTTGCTCACCTTGCTCGACTAACGTGAGCTCTTGAGTAAAACGGTTTAACGGTTTTAATGTCCATAGCAACCATATGGCCTGTATCAAGGCTAGTACCACCATTAACACTGCTAACCATGTCCATAGAGTGTTGCTAAACTCACTAATTTGCCTTTGAAAATCTGCGTCATCTTTAATGATATGAACCGTTATTTGTAGCGGTTTTTCATCTGTTTCAAAAGAAACGGTGAAGTTATATACCACATGATTATTGGGTTCATTACTAATGTCATCATCAAAGATGATTTGAGTAAGCTTGCCTTCGCCCATGGCCGGTATTGGTAATTGAGGCAGGGTTAAGCCTAAAAAAGATTCTGATGACCATACTTCATTAACGCCAGAGGGAGAATTTGAAGTGATAAGTGCATACAAACCCGAGCCGACAATATTAAATTGATTTTCCAATAAGTAATTGGGCATCACCACCTTATTGTCTTTGACTTCTGCCACTGCCAGCACCGAATACACATAGGCTTTTAACTGGTTATTAATCGATTGGGCGATTTGATGTTTAAAGGCATTATTAACCGCCGCGCCAATGAGAGGCAGTAACACCACAATTAACACTAAGCCACTGAGCATCAACCTTACTTTTAAGGAGTTAAAGAGTGCGAGTCGAGGCAAAGTTAATGGCTTTTTCATCAGAAGGTTATTTACTTAGCTGGCGTAGGCGATAACCTTGGCCACGCAAAGTTTCAATTAATTTATATTGGTTATCGGGGTCGAGCTTTTTACGTAAGCGGCGGATAAACACTTCAATGACGTTGGAATCCAAGTCAAAATCCTGATCGTAAATATGTTCAATTAAGGTGGGTTTAGAAATCACTTCACCCTGATGCATCATAAAATATTCAAACAGTTTGAATTCGGAGCTACTTAAAATAACCGACTGCTGTAAATGCGTTAACGCTAAGGTGCGGGTATTAAGACTAAAAGGGCCATTACTGATCACCGGACTTGCTTGCCCAGCTGAGCGGCGGATTAATGCATTGAGACGGGCGACTAACTCTTCAGGCTGAAAAGGTTTAGTGAGGTAATCATCTGCGCCAGAATCTAACCCCAGTACTTTATCTTGCCAGCCATCTCTGGCGGTTAAAATCAAAATCGGATAATCGATTTGTTTTTCACGCAGCTGGGTAATTAAGCTCAGGCCATCTATTTTAGGTAACCCCACATCGATGATAGCGGCATCATATTGATATTCAGAGGCTTGAAACAATCCGTCTTCGCCATCAGATGAAATATCGACGCTGTAATTAGCCCCTTGAAGGTGCTCAGTGAGATTGCGTTGTAAGCCTAAATCATCTTCAACTAATAATATTCTCATGCCTAGCCTCTTGAATTTAGTTGCTAAAAATTAAGCTTTGGCAACGATGGCGGTTAAAGATTAGTTTCTTGAAACTGAACCTGAACGGGCATTGACGGTGGCGTAAAACACCATGCCTTTATTTGACAGTAGCTTAACCCGATAGCCAGGAGAGCCGTTCACTGAGGTTGATTGCACCGACAGCACTTTAGCCGAGTATTGCCTTTTAGCCAGTTGCGCAGCCTGCTGTGAGCTATTAACCGCTAACTTTTTCGACTGGTTGGTTTTTTTTTGATTGGGCGCATGCTGATTGGGCGATTGATGGGCACGCTGATGGATGCCTTGTTGACTCCAATTGCCTGAAACTGGCGCAGCCTGAACTAATCCGATACTGAGAAAACTCAATATTAAGATAGTCAGGGGAATGCGTAATTTCGTTGTTACTTTGCTCATTTGCCAAGTCCAATTGAATATTTATCTTTGAAATCAGTCATCAGTGTAAAAGATCTGCTGCAATATAGAAATAGCGCTTCGCTATCAAAACTGCCTATCTCACAGCAGTAGTTTTAATCATTATCTAATGGCTTTGATGAATTCTAGCTGAACGTGTTCAGCTTATATTCATTTTCAATGCACTTAAATAGAAAGCAGGTTTCACCAAGCGCATTGAAAACAAGGATTGATTATGATGACTTTATCTATTTCAAAATGGTCGCTGACGGCAGTAGTGCTTTTATCGATGAGCGGTTTTGTACACACTGCTGTCGCCTCTGAAGCGGCTGCTTTGTCAAATGTGGCTGCTTTATCAAATCAAGTGCAGGCAAAAGTATTAGTGAGTAGTGAAGGGCGACAATTAACTGCCTCAGAAAAGCCAAACCAAGTGAAGGTTGACCCGCAGCGCATTAACGCATTGGTAAATAATGCCAAGCAGCTTGAGCCTGCGCTAGCCGTTGAGCGTTCAGTGCGCATCAAGCAGTTATCGCAGTTATCTAAACAAACCACATCACAAGTAGCGCCTAAAAATACCTTAACCAATAATGCCATAACCAAAACTGCCTCTATGATGTATGTGCAGCCGGGGCTTAGGGATTTTACGATTTATCAGGCCTACAGTCATTTATATGATGATTTTGATGAAGATGGTTTTTATCAAACTTTTACCGTGACCTTTGATGCTGATGTTTACGGCTTTAGTGTCGGCGAGCCTGCTAATGTTTATGCTGAATTGTATTTAAGCCGAAATGGCGGCCCGTGGCAGCATTATTACTCCACCGATATTTTTACCATTTATGGCGAAGCTGAAGATGACAGTTATGAGGTGCTAACCACCTTAGCCCAAGGGTATAAAACCGATTACTATGACGTACTGATTGATTTATATGAGGTGGGTTATGAGGATATTGTTGCCACCATCAGTAGTGAAGAGGCTGATAGCTTATATGCCTTGCCGTTAGAAAGTAGCGATAGAGATACGGTTTATATTGAAGAAGAAATCATTGAAACTGAAGTGATAGTCAGTGGCGGTAGTACCTCAGGTGTCATGTTAATCTTAGCTGTAGGTTTGCTAATAATGAGACGAAAAAGTATGACGTCATGAGCTTATTAACTCACCACCGTGACTCTTATTAATTAACAGCGTCGCGGTGGTTATTCATTTCTACTTCACTGTTACTTCACTATTTATTTAACTAGGGACTCAATCTCACCATGATGTAGCTGAGTAACCAGTAAGTCACCTGAGCTTACTTGGTTCGCCTGTTCAACTACCTTGCCATCACTGTCTTTAGTAATACTGTAACCACGGCTTAAGGTGGCTAACGGGCTTACGGTTTCCAGCTTATGAGCGCTGTAACTGAGTTGCTTACTGGCGTTATCAACTCGGCTTTTCATCGCTTCTTTTAAGCGATTACTTAGATAAGTCATTTTGTTTTGCTCAAGGGTGAGTTTGTGCACTGGCGATTGCTGCTGCAAACGGCTTTTTAATTGTTGTTGCCTCATTTGGGCGCGGGCCAGTTTGTGCTGCAACGCAGACTCAAGCTTTAACTGCATTTCATCAAAACGTTGTTCAAGCTGTTGTAGTTGCCTTTTAGGATCTTGTCTTTGCAGCTGGTGGCTTAATTCAGCAAGTTGGGTGCTTTGATGCAATATGTAATGACGATAGGCTTGCCTTAAACGCGCGAAAGTTGCAGTCAATTTTTGGCTTTTATTGCCTTTATCATCAGATAACAACTCAGCCCCTGCCGATGGCGTCGGCGCTCTTACATCAGCAACATAGTCACTGATGGTGGTATCAATTTCATGGCCCACAGCGCTCACTACGGGCAATGCACTGTTATAAATCGCGTGGGCTAAGTCTTCATCGTTAAAGCACCATAGATCTTCCAGTGAACCGCCACCACGGGTGAGTAGCAGCACATCAACCTCAAGACGTTTGTTGGCGGTAGTGATGGCATCGATAATTAATTTACTGGCAGTAGCACCTTGTACTTGAGTGGGGTAAACCACCACTTCAATGGACGGATCGCGCCGCGATAACACATGCACTACATCGCGAATGGCTGCACCAGTAGCTGAGGTAATCACACCTATTCGTTGGATATTTTGTGGAATAGGGCGCTTAGTTTCTGTTGCAAATAAGCCTTCTGCGGCTAATTTTAGCTTAAGCGCCTCATATTGCTGTGCTAGCAATCCATCACCCGCAGGCAACATCGACTCTAATAGTAATTGATAATCGCCGCGGGGCTCGTAAACACTGATGGCGCCTTTAACTAAAACCTGTTGTCCATTAACCGGTCTAAAGGCGACTGATTGATTACGACCTTTAAACATCGCACAACGAATTTGTGAGCGACTGTCCTTTAAAGTCATATACCAATGACCTGAATTTGGGGAAACAAAGTTCGAGATTTCGGCCTCTAGCCAGACCTTACCAAGCTCTCCTTCAAGCAGCTGGCGGACTTCACCGTTTAATCGCGAAACGGAGTAAACATTATTTTTTGAGCTTTTCATCAATTTAGGCCACCCAATCGGAACTTTTGACTATTTTCCATTTACCAACCCCAATATGCAAGGTATAATCCCGCCGCAATATTTACCCTTTCTAAACCCTACACTTTCTGGGAGATGTTGCATGTTAAGATTAAGAAATGACGCACTAACATTTGATGATGTACTACTGGTGCCTGCTCACTCAACCGTCCTCCCAAATACCGCTGTTCTAAAAACACGTCTGACTAGAAAAATAGAATTAAACACCCCAATTGTTTCTGCAGCTATGGATACCGTAACTGAAGCTCGCTTAGCGATCGCGATGGCACAAGAAGGTGGTTTAGGTTTTATTCATAAAAATATGACCATTGAGCAGCAAGCTGAAGAAGTTCGTAAAGTTAAAATTTACGAAGCGGGTATTGTTCAGCAACCTGTTACAGTTAATCCATCAACAACCTTAGCTGACGTTAAGCAATTAACTGAGCGCAATGGTTTTGCTGGTTACCCAGTGGTTAATGACGCAAGTGAACTTGTGGGTATTATCACTGGCCGTGATGTGCGCTTTGTCACTGACTGGACCATGACTGTTGAACAAGTTATGACCCCAAAAGATCGTCTTGTGACGGTTCAAGAAGGCACTAAATTAGATGAAGTACAAACATTAATGCATTCTCACCGCGTTGAGAAAGTGCTAGTGGTTGACGTTAACTTCAAGCTTAAAGGCCTTATCACAGTTAAAGATTTCCAAAAAGCTGAACGTAAACCAAATGCATGTAAAGACGAGTTAGGTCGTTTACGTGTAGGTGCAGCCGTTGGCGCTGGTGCAGGTAACGAAGAGCGTATTGCTGCATTGGTTAAAGCCGGTGTTGACGTATTATTGATTGACTCATCTCATGGTCACTCAGAAGGCGTATTGCAACGTATTCGTGATACTCGCGCATCATTCCCTGACTTACAAATTGTTGGCGGTAACGTTGCAACAGCTGAAGGCGCATTAGCCCTAGTTGAAGCTGGCGTTGATGCGGTTAAAGTGGGTATTGGCCCAGGGTCAATCTGTACTACGCGTATCGTAACCGGTGTTGGCGTGCCGCAAATTACTGCAGTATCTGACGCAGCAGCGGCAGTTAAGCATCTTGATATTCCGGTTATTGCCGATGGCGGTATTCGTTTTTCAGGTGATTTAGCTAAAGCATTGGCAGCGGGTGCATCTTGCATCATGGCAGGTTCAATGTTTGCTGGTACTGATGAAGCGCCGGGCGAAACTGAGCTATACAATGGTCGTGCTTATAAGTCATACCGCGGTATGGGCTCTTTAGGTGCGATGACTCAAACTCAAGGTTCATCAGATCGCTATTTCCAAAGTGACAATGCTGCTGACAAATTAGTACCAGAAGGTATTGAAGGTCGCGTTGCTTACAAAGGTAAATTGAAAGAGATTATTCACCAGCATATGGGCGGCTTACGTTCATGTATGGGTCTTACTGGTTGTGCAACCATTAAAGAATTAAATGAAAAAGCTGAGTTCGTTAGAATTACTTCAGCAGGCATGGGCGAGTCTCATGTGCACGATGTCACCATCAGTAAAGAAGCGCCGAACTATCGTAGCGGCACTTAATAATTAATAAGGCGCTCATTTATTTGAGCGCCTTTTTTCAATTTCATTATGTATTTGAAATTATGCATTTGAGATTGAAGCAAACCTACTAGATCAAACCAGATATAAGGTAACCCATGAGCAACATTCATGAGCATAAAATCCTGATCCTAGATTTTGGATCGCAATACACGCAGTTAATCGCCCGCCGTATTCGTGAAATCGGTGTTTATTGTGAGCTTTGGGCTTGGGATGTATCTGAAGAGCAAATTAAAGGTTTTGCTCCTAACGGCATCATTTTAGCTGGTGGCCCTGAAAGCGTTACCGCTGCTAACTCACCACGAGCACCAGAATATGTGTTCAATGCTGGCGTACCTGTTTTAGGTATTTGTTACGGCATGCAAACCATGTCTGAGCAGCTTGGCGGCAAAGTGATCCAAGGCGTTGGCGAAGGCGAGTTCGGTTACGCGCAGGTTGAACTGCAAACGGAATCAGCCTTATTCAAAAGCATTGAAGATGCCATCAGTGAAACAGGCAAGCCATTACTGGATGTATGGATGAGCCACGGCGATAAAGTATCTGAAATCCCAGAAGGTTTTGTTACTGTCGCTAAAACTGACACTTGCCCATACGCTGCAATGGCCAATGAAGATAAGCATTTCTACGGGGTGCAATTTCACCCAGAAGTGACCCACACTCGTCAAGGTAAGCGCATGCTTGAGCACTTCGCGCTAGAGATCTGTGGCTGTCCTGCTAACTGGAAACCATCATCAATTATTGAAGATGCTATTGAAAAACTGAAAAAACAAATCGGTAACGATGAAGTAATTTTAGGTTTGTCAGGTGGTGTAGATTCATCGGTTGTGGCCATGCTATTGCACCGCGCAATAGGCGACAAACTGACCTGTGTATTTGTTGATAACGGTCTGCTACGTTTAAACGAAGCCAACCAAGTCATGGAAATGTTTGGCGATCACTTCGGACTGAATATTGTTCACGTTAATGCTGAGCACCGTTTCTTAGAGCAAATGGCTGGCGAAGCAGAGCCAGAAGCTAAACGTAAAATCATTGGCCGCGTTTTCGTTGAGATTTTCGATGAAGAGTCAAAGAAATGCGTTAATGCAAAATGGTTAGCACAAGGCACGATTTACCCTGATGTAATTGAATCTGCAGGCAGCGCCACAGGCAAAGCCCATGTGATTAAGTCGCACCATAACGTTGGCGGTTTGCCAGATGATATGGAAATGGGACTAGTTGAGCCATTACGTGAGTTATTTAAAGATGAAGTGCGTAAAATTGGTTTAGAGCTTGGTCTGCCATACGACATGCTTTACCGTCATCCGTTCCCAGGACCGGGTCTGGGTGTGCGCGTTTTAGGTGAGGTGAAAAAAGAGTACTGTGACTTACTGCGTTTAGCGGATGCTATCTTCATTGAAGAGCTGCACAAAGCTGACCTTTACAACAAAGTCAGCCAAGCATTTACCGTATTCCTACCTGTTCGTTCTGTCGGCGTTATGGGCGATGGTCGTAAATATGATTGGGTAGTATCGCTGCGCGCAGTTGAAACTATCGACTTTATGACAGCCCACTGGGCACATTTACCTTATGACTTCTTAGGTCGTGTATCTAACCGCATTATTAATGAAATCGATGGTATTTCACGTGTGGTTTACGATATTTCAGGTAAGCCACCGGCAACCATTGAATGGGAATAACCCATTTAGATATTGCTGAATAAACAAAAAGGCGCTTCGGCGTCTTTTTTGTTTTAAACTATCTAATTCAATCTAACTGTTTTACAGCTATTTTTTACAACTAAAGCTTTATGAATTATCGAGCCCCCATGCCAACATCTACTGACATTGCAGATCCTATCATTGATGCCGATCTTGAAACCAAGCCTGAAACTGAGCCTAGCTCTGAGCCAGTGAATAAACTGGTTAATAAGCAGATCAATCAACTCGGTCAATTAGTTGAAACCGAGCTGACCGCTGAACAAACAGCTATTGATGAAAAGTGGATGCGAGTAGCAATGGCGCAAGCCAGGTTAGCAGAAGCCAAAGGAGAGGTGCCCGTGGGCGCAGTCTTGGTTAAAGATGATGAGTTGCTTGCTAGTGGCTTTAATTTAAGTATTTGCGAGCATAACCCCACAGCCCATGCTGAAATTGAATGTATTCGCGCCGCAGGGCAGGTGCTTGAAAACTACCGCATGTTAGACACTAGCTTGTATGTCACCCTAGAGCCTTGTTCCATGTGCGCTGGCGCTATGGTGCATAGCCGAATAAAACGAGTGGTATTTGGCGCAGATGATTTAAAAACCGGCGCCGCTGGCAGTGTGGTTAATTTAGTTCAACATGCTGATTTTAATCATCAGCTAGAGGTGACGTCTGGGGTATTAGCGAGCGAGTGTGCTGGGCAATTAAGTGCTTTTTTTAAACGTCGCAGAGAAGAAAAAAAAGCACTTAAAAAGTTACTGAAACAGCAATCAGACTTGTTGCTGCAAAAAGGCGAAAAATAATTTCTGGCGGTTAAGCATTTTACGTTGTTTAAGCTTGATAGCATTACGGCGACGAGCGCTGTTATTAGTGTTTCTTCTCATGTTAAGCCTTACTACATTGGTGAGGTTTTATATTAGTTAAAGCGAGCATAAATCACTTTCGAAAACAAACCATCGCTGCCCGGTTCGCTGTAAATCTAAAACTGGGTTAGCTCACAATCCCCATTTGCTAATTCGTATCCCTTACTTGCATTCACTAGCATAAAGGTGATGGTTAAAAAGTTACCCTAGACAGTGTAAAGCCAGTAAGTGACGTTTTTATTGCGCCGCTGATTTTACAATATCTTCTGGATTTTTATCATCATTGGCTGAAGTCTTAGCTTGGCCTGTGGTGTCATTTTCTGCTTGTTGCTGCATAAGTTCAAGCTGTTTATTTTGACTATCGACCCACACTAAGGTGTCGTAATATCGGCGGATGTTTTCCACATAGTGAACCGCTTCATTACCACGAGCATAACCATAACGAGTATGTTGATAATATTTGCGTTGTTGCAGCAGTGGCAAGACCTCTTTGACATCTCGCCATGCACTGGGATCTTTACCCATCCCTTGGGCTATTTTGCGGGCATCCTCCACATGACCTAAACCCACATTATAGGAGGCAAGGGCAAACCAAATACGCTGACTGTCAGGGATTGATGCTGGTAAACGATCGATCATTTTTTGCAAATAAATTGCGCCACCGCGAATGCTTTGTTCTGCATCGAGGCGGTTATCCACCCCCACAGAGCTTGCCGTTGGCTGGGTGAGCATCATCATGCCGCGAACGCCAGTGGGTGAGCGCGCTTTAGGGTTCCAATGGGACTCTTGATAACCGGCGGCGGCCACTTTACGCCAGTCGAGATCGCCAGCATGTTTTTCAAATAAGGCTTGGTATTCAGGTAGCACATTATCAATAGCGCGAATAAACGCGCGAGTATCAACATAGTCAAAGCGCTTAACATGGCCAAAATACTTTTCATTTAAATGCTCAAGGGTGCCATTCCGTTTTTGCTGATGCCAAAACGACAATAACGAGCCCATTAAGCGGTCGCTGCCATTGGGGCGCAATAACCATACAACGTCAGTTTTATCATCTAGGACGATACTGCCCCGTAACTCAGGTAAATAGCGTTGATTTATTCGTAGACTTTTAGAGTCTGCCACCGTATAAAGCAACTCGCCTTTCGCCACCAAAGAAAACAATTCTTCGTTGTCTTTGTCATACACTTGCTGCCATTTAAGGTTTGGGTGTGATTGCTGCAAGCTGGTTAATGTATCCACCGCCGCAGACTCAGAGATGACATAAATATCACCGCTCAGATTATCAAGATTTCTTGGCTTTTGAGTGCCGGTTTTATAAATCAATACTTGATTGACCTCATATAAAGCTGGCCCCAGTAAAAATTGTTCACGACGGTTTTGGGTAGTGGTAATTGCGGCGGCAACAATATCGATTTCATCATTTCGCAGAGCGGCGAATAACTGCTGCCTGTGGGTGTAAGGCACCATTTCTAATGGCACATCAAGATACGCTGCAAACTTTGCCGCCATTTCATAATCAAAACCACTCTCGCCAAGATCTGAGTTGAGGTAGGTTTGCGAGCCGTAAAGCGTCCCTACCTTTAAGACGGTACGTTTGGGGGAGGTTTCAACAAATTCAGTGACTTCAAACCTAGGTGGCTCACAGGCCACCAGTAAAAAGCTGAATGAAATAATCGTTAAAAGTTTGGTCATATCCATCTGTAAGCTATTGGTATTAGGCACTGTGCACTATTCAATGTTGAGCCTGAAAATATAATACCGTTTTAAAAAATGTCAGCGCTTTAGATATTTTAGCAGTAGTTTGCTATTTCACCTAGAAACCGGCTCAAGCTGAGTAAAATATACGTTTGAATTGATTAAAGAAAACCAAATGACAATTGGCTTTTAATCGCGAATTAACGCTTAAATTTTAAGCGCTTTTATGTGTTATTTAAATTGATTGTTTTCGTTAACGGGAAACACTGTTCTCACGCGCCTTGGTGGGTGATTTATAGGGTGTGATTCCCTATAATAGCGCCAATTCTTACCCTGCCATTATAATTAATAAGGTGAATTGACGTGATTGAGATCATTCGCGGAGCCCCAGCACTTTCAGCTTTTAGAGTTCAAAAGCTTATGGAGGCCTGTGAAACAGCAGCGCTTCCTGTTGAGCAAATCTATGCTGAGTATGTCCATTTAGCCGATTTAAGTGACAAGCTTGATGATAAAGAATATCAGCAACTTGAAACCATTCTAACCTACGGACCTGCAATTGAATCTCATACTCCAGAAGGATCATTGATATTTGTAACACCTCGCCCTGGAACGATTTCTCCTTGGTCATCTAAAGCAACTGACATCGCCCAAAATTGTGGTTTAGGCAAAGTAAAACGCCTAGAACGCGGTATTGCCTACTATGTTGCAGGAGCATCATTAACAGCGCAGCAGTTAGAGCAAGTGAAAGGCTTAATCCACGACCGTATGGTTGAAGTGATTTTACCTGAGTTTGCCGCAGCATCAGTATTGTTTGAACGCACTGAGCCATTGCCCTTCAAAAGCATCAATATTTTAGCTGAAGGTCGCCGCGCCCTTGAAGTGGCAAACGTGCAATTAGGCCTAGCGCTAGCAGAAGATGAAATCGACTACTTAGTTGATAACTTTGTGCGCTTAAACCGTAATCCTAACGACATCGAGCTAATGATGTTTGCTCAAGCAAACTCAGAGCATTGTCGTCACAAGATTTTCAATGCAGACTGGACTATCGATGGTGAAGTTCAGCCTAAATCATTATTCAAAATGATTAAAAACACCTTCGAAGTCACCCCAGACAACGTGTTATCAGCTTATAAAGATAATGCCGCTGTCATGACAGGCTCTGTTGCCGGTCGATTCTTCCCTGATCAAGATGGCGTTTATAACTATCACACCGAGCCAATGCACGTGTTGATGAAGGTTGAAACCCACAATCACCCAACAGCAATTAGCCCCTATCCGGGCGCTGCCACAGGATCAGGCGGTGAGATCCGTGATGAAGGCGCAACCGGTCGCGGTTCAAAACCTAAAGCAGGTTTAACAGGCTTTAGCGTATCAAACCTTAAAATCCCAGGCTTTGTGCAGCCATGGGAAGGCGACTACGGCAAACCTAGCCGTATTGTAACGCCACTTGAAATCATGACTGAAGGCCCATTAGGCGGCGCAGCATTTAATAACGAATTTGGTCGTCCAGCCCTTGTGGGTTACTTCCGTACTTACGAGCAAGAAGTTGCCAGCCATAACGGTGTTGAAGTACGCGGTTACCACAAGCCAATCATGCTTGCTGGTGGTTTAGGTAATATTCGTGAAGATCATGTTCAAAAAGGCGAAATTACTGTTGGCGCTAAGCTGATTGTACTTGGCGGCCCTGCAATGAACATTGGTTTAGGCGGCGGCGCTGCGTCATCAATGGCCTCTGGTCAATCAAGCGAAGACTTAGATTTTGCTTCTGTACAACGTGAAAACCCAGAAATGGAACGTCGTTGTCAGGAAGTGATCGACCGTTGCTGGCAGATGGGTGACGATAACCCAATTCAATTTATTCACGATGTGGGCGCGGGCGGTTTATCAAATGCCTTCCCTGAGCTGGTGAATGATGCCGACAGAGGCGCATTGTTTAATTTACGTAACGTACCATCTGATGAGCCGGGCATGAGCCCACTTGAGATCTGGTGTAACGAATCTCAAGAACGTTATGTTCTGTCTGTGGCACCTGAGAATTTAGAAACCTTCAAGAAAATTTGTGAGCGTGAACGTGCGCCGTTTTCTGTGGTAGGTGATGCAACTGAAGAGCAGCACCTCACCCTTGAAGATAGCCACTTTGACAACAAGCCAATTGATTTACCCCTTGAGGTTTTATTAGGTAAAGCACCTAAAATGAGCCGCGATGTGGTCACTGCCAATGCTGAGTTTTCAGCGCTCGAAACCGCTAATATTGACCTTAAAGAAGCGGTATCGCGCATCTTGCATTTACCAACTGTGGCCGATAAGTCTTTCCTTATCACCATTGGTGACCGCTCGGTAACAGGTTTAGTTAACCGTGACCAAATGGTTGGACCTTGGCAGGTTCCTGTTGCTGATTGTGCCGTAACTGCAGCAAGTTATGACAGCTACGCCGGTGAAGCCATGTCTATTGGTGAACGTACTCCATTAGCATTACTTGATTTTGGCGCTTCAGCTCGTATGGCCGTCGCCGAGTCAATCTTAAACATTGCGGGTACTGATATTGGTTCATTCAAGCATATTAAATTATCAGCTAACTGGATGTCGGCAGCAGGTCACCCAGGTGAAGATGCCGGTCTTTATGAAGCAGTAAAAGCAGTGGGTGAAGAGCTTTGTCCTGAACTTGAGTTAACTATCCCAGTGGGTAAAGACTCAATGTCGATGAAAACTGCGTGGAACGAAGCCGGTGAAGATAAAGCTGTTACTTCACCAATGTCACTGGTTATCACTGCATTCGGTGTGGTCAAAGACATTCGCAACACTGTGACTCCAGAGCTTCGCACTGATAAAGGCGATACAGAACTGTTACTGATTGATTTGGCTAATGGTCAAAACCGTTTAGGCGGTTCTTGTTTAGCGCAAGTTTACAGCCAGTTAGGTGATGTGGCGCCAGACTTAGATGATGCAGCAAGCTTACGTAGCTTCTTTGAAGTGATTCAGCCATTAGTCGCTGCTCAAAAAGTCATTGCTTATCATGACCGCAGTGACGGCGGTTTATTCACGACACTAGTGGAAATGGCATTTGCGGGTAATACCGGCCTTAATATTGATTTAGCAGCACTTAAAGGCACAGACCTTGAGCGCTTGTTTAATGAAGAGTTAGGCGCGGTTATTCAGGTGTCTAAAGCTGATTCAGCTAACATTCAAGCTCAGTTCGCTGCCGTGGGCGTGTCTTGCCAATATATTGCCAAGCTAACCCAAGATGATCAAATCACTATCGTTGATAGCCAGACGCCAGTATTTAGTGACAGCCGCGTAGCACTGCGCACCATGTGGTCTGAAACCACTTATCGCATGCAGTCACTACGTGACAATCCTGAATGTGCTAAAGAAGAGTTTGAACTTAAGCAGCAAGCCAAAGACCCAGGTCTTACAGTTGATTTACGCTTTAACCCAAGCGAAGACGTTGCCGCGCCATTTATCTTAAAAGGTGTCGCACCTAAGATGGCGATTATCCGTGAGCAAGGGGTTAACTCCCACGTTGAAATGGCAGCAGCCTTTGATCGCGCAGGTTTCGAAAGCCGCGACGTGCATATGTCTGACATCTTATCTGGTCGCATTAACCTAGAAGAATTCCAAGGCCTAGTGGCTTGTGGTGGATTCTCTTACGGTGATGTACTGGGCGCAGGTGAAGGTTGGGCTAAGTCAATCTTATTTAACGACCGTGCTCGCAGTGAGTTCTCACAGTTCTTTGAACGTGATGGCACGCTAGCATTAGGTGTATGTAACGGTTGTCAGATGTTATCTAACCTGAAAGAAATCATTCCAGGAAGTGAGCATTGGCCACACTTTGTCCGTAACCGTTCGGAGCGTTTTGAAGCACGTGCGAGTTTGGTTGAAGTACAAAAGAGCCCATCAATCTTCTTTGAAGGTATGGAAGGTTCACGTATGCCAATCGCAGTATCACACGGTGAAGGCCGCGCTGAGTTTAAGTCAGTTGAAGCCTTAGCCGCCGCTGAAGCGACAGGCACAGTGGCACTGCGTTACGTTGACGGTAATGGCGCTATAGCAACCCAATACCCACAAAACCCCAATGGTTCGCCAAATGCGATTACCGCATTAACTACCACTGATGGCCGAGTGACGATTATGATGCCGCATCCAGAACGAGTATTCAGAACCGTTGCCAACTCATGGCATCCAGATGAATGGGGCGAAGACAGCCCATGGATGCGTATGTTCCGCAATGCACGGGTTAAGTTAGGTTAAGCTTCACTTAACCTAGATTGAGTTAACAGCAAAAAGGCGACCAAATGGTCGCCTTTTTATTGGATGGGACTTGTGTGGAGAGTATTGCTAACTCATTTCTGGATAGAAACGCGTTAGACATTTAACTCTATCTGTGAGTTTCAGATTAAAATTTCGATGAATTAACGCCCACGTTAAGGGGCTAAAAATTTGTTTGCTAAAATGTGTAGCGAAGCGAAACCGAGCAAACTGTTAGCAGTCCCGCTTTAAATTCTTGTTATATTTCGTCGTCAACGAACGGTGTACCTACTGTGTCATTGAGAACTGTATGACACTCCACAGAGAACCAACTATTAAAAAGTTTCATATTTCTAGTTTTTGGCCACAGAGATTCATCAGTATACCACCCACTTAATTCGTCAATGAATAGTAAATCTAAGTTTAACTTAATCCATCGTTGTAATGACTCGGGATCATCAGAGTCTTCGTTTGAGATAAGATAAACATTTAAATCTTCGTTAGCTGAATCTAGTGTCAACCCTGGGGAGTTATATGGATCTGCTTTATTAACCCAATCAACTGCGGGTTGTTTATATCTTAATATTAAGGCTGCACGATTGAGCACATGTTCTCCTAGAAATATAACGCCCAGCATGGGCATGAACTAATGAGGTGAAAGTCCTCTGTAGGAAGATCACCGTTACTCTTTCTAAAAGAGAATAACATACTGTTATTAAACGTTAACTACTAGCGAATGGCAAGGGCTTATCCGCGAGGATTGGTCTGGAGGAAGCCGCTAGCACTTTTTTATCGGCAACAGGCGAGCTGATGAACAAGAACATCATATGAGGCGTAGGCTAGAGATGAGTTGGCAGGGTCTGCCCCGCGAAGCAAGGGCACAAGACGACGAAATCACGTGATCTAATGGCCACCGTAAATGATGCAGCAGTGCAAAGAAAGTTCATGCTCCTTCTCTACCAATAAAGAGTGGGGTGATCTGCTTAACTCGCGATCGCGAAGTTTTTGTACAAGCTAACCAGTAAGGCTCTGGTTTATAAGTGCCTTGGCTTTTCAGCGTCATCGACTGAAAAGAGCGAACCAGATGAAAACCGATAGCGC
>NZ_JAUOQU010000021.1:0-91534 GCF_030547195.1 Shewanella sp. 6_MG-2023
CTATCTTGTACGCTCGCCAATGTCGGGCGTATTGTTAGTGATGCATTGACATCCACGACAGGTAAGTTGTAGCGCTGTGTTTCAATATTTTGCTTCTCCATTCGCGCGCGCAAACTGTCGGCAATATTCATATCATCAACATTTAAGTAATGGGGCTCAATGCCCTGTTGTTTCAAGCCTTGCAGTAGCCTTTGGGTGTGGCCACATGAGTCTCGCCCGTAAACAGCAATATAAGGCTCATTATACAAAGGAGGCAAGCTAGGCTTTGGGCCAAAGTCTTGCCAGGCTTTATAGAGGCAGAAGCCAATTAATAAGAGCAACAGTCCTTGTTTCATTATTTTTCCTATTAAGGTATTTTTTAGCGCTAACTTTTCTTGCTAACATCAGCAAACCAAGGTTTGATAGGCTTTTTCACCTTAGGTAATAAATCGCTCAGCTCATCCATAGACTCAGCTAGTACAGTATTAAACGCCTCTTGCAAGGGAACAAACCTGCCCGCTTTCATCCCTTGCTGTTCAAGCTTTTCTTTTGCTTCAGCGTTCAGCACTATGTATGAGGATAAAAAACAACAATTGGTGAATTCGAAAACATCATACTTTGTTGCAACTGCGGTAAGCGCGATATGACCTGTGGGCAATATATCTCCCTCTCTATCCAACTGAAACTCAGAGTTTTGTTCATCATAAAAAATAAACTGCGGGTCTTGTTGCACACCTTTTAACCACTCGCCACGCTCAAATGCGATATAGAAATAATCGTGCTCGGTTTGCTTGCCTTGCATATACACCGTTAAACGCTTCTTAAAGTACGGCGCTAACCTGAGACTATCGAGTATTGCCATTATCTCAGCAGACACTACGTGCCCATCAAACTGACAATAATCAAACAACAAGGGCTCTGGTTTATCAAAATTCCAAAAGATTTCATCACCGCTGATATCTTTAACGTCAAAAGGAAAGTTAAATTGACTAGCCTTGACTGGAAGCTCAATATCAGGCTCTTGGGATAAAATGCCATAAGGATAGGCTGAATAATAAGGGCTATTATTATCTTCCATTAATACAAAATACTGCTCGGTCATTAGCCTAACCCTCCACAACGATTTTTTGCAAACTCGCCATTAAACAATTCATTTTTTAGTTTCATTTGCGCTTTACGCACGGCATCCCGTGCTTGCCTTTTATCATATTTACCAGCATCAAATTTATCCTTAATTTTTTTCAGCTTGCTATTCACGACCTTAGAGTAGTTAGGATGTGATCCACTGTGAGCCGTTTGTGGCCCACCGGGCGTAATCCCTCCTGCGCTATTAGGCAACAAGATGCCATTTTCAGGCTTATTCATTCTATTGCCAAGGCCAATATTATCTAAAAATGGTTTATTACGCTTCCATTCAGCTTGAGGGATAACATGATGACCTTGCTTGCCATCACCGACTTTGCCGCCGAGTTTTCCTGCTCAATAAAACTAATTAGTTTATATTTATCGAGCGCTTTTTCTTTAAGGAATTCAGGGAAAGTATCAAGATCGCGCTTAACTAATTCTGAATCATCTAGCTTGACGTATTGAGCTGGGGTTTCAGGCTTTTTGACAGATGTAGACTCTGTAAACTCATCTTCAAAGTCCATCATGTATTACACCAAACAGATGGGTTGCAAGAAAGGTCGTCTTGATTCAAATCTGCTTTTATCAAGCTTTTATTCATTAACGAATAAAGTAAAGAACGGGTTTCACCGATTGAAAGTTAATATTCAGCCGCAACATCATCCAGTTGAATTATTCCTGACTTTCGAATCAACTGGAGCAACTCACGTTGAATATCGGTCACACCATAGATACCAGAGTATCGGTGTAATAATTTGAGATTATTTAAGATTGGATTTACACGGATTTGCTTATCTGTAACGAGAATAAGCTCAGTGCCAAATACCCGAGCAGCCTCTTTTTTAGCTACAAACTTTGCTCTAAAAACAGGGTCGAATGTCTTACTGTAAGGTTTATATTCATGAAACTTTGTCGTCCCATCAATATAGTGAAGTATCGCGTCTGGTGTATAAGGTAATCTTTTACCCTCAAAATAATAATAAAAACCTTCAGGCTGACTACCAAAAGTCTCTACTGACTCGTTATATTCATGATGGAAGCATGCATCGAACTCTAGCGAGCTTTCACACATTATTGTTTCGTTAAATTTTGCACTCGCAAACTTAAAGACATTTTTATTGGGCGAAGGCTTGCGTAAATTTCTAATGTACATGTAAAAAACATAAGAGATATATCAGTACAATAAGCGTACAGCGGTTCAATATTTTGTCAAACTTGTCAGACTATGGTTTAAAATAAACGCAAACAACTGATTAAAAACAATTTTTAACATGTGTGAAAATTACAAAACATCTTTTTATGTCAAACTATGCTTTAAATTTGTCAAACTATGGTTATATTATGTCAATGTATGGTTTCAGCAACAAAAAAATCAAACTATAGCTAAAAAATGTGAAGCCCTACTTCATTGCCGCTTTCACATACACATCAAAACGGTTTTTCTTAGTCGCAATAACCATACTCGGTTTTACTCCATCAAGATCTTCAGCGTAATCAGGGCGTTTTACTGCCACTCGCTTAGTGGCTAATGCCATTGCTGGCGCCAACAGGCCATCGGCATCAAGGTCTGCGCCCACTAATGTTTGGAATACGCGCATTTCTTTTTTTACCAAGGCTGACTTTTCGCGGTGGGGATACATGGGGTCTAAATAAACCACATCAATTTCTGTCGCGGTCGTTTTAGCAGCATCAGCTAAGGCACTAAGGCTCGATCCATGAAATAAACTCATGCGCTCACGCATCCACTCACCAATTTCAGCGTCTTCATAAGCACGGCGCAGTCCATCTTCAAGTAACGCTGCTACTACAGGATGGCGCTCAACCATAATCACTTTGCAACCTAGGCTAGCCAACACAAAAGCATCGCGGCCTAAACCTGCGGTGCCATCAACCACGGTTGGGGTTACCCCTTGTTTAAGGCCTACCGCTTTGGCGATTGATTGGCCGCGGCCGCCACCAAATTTACGACGGTGAGCAACAGCACCTGAAACAAAATCGACACTTATACCATCTAATTTAGGTTCATCACGTTTGTGCAGGCTTAAGGTGTTGTGCTCAAAACGCAATTCAAACTGCGCCTCTTTGCTCCACTCAAAACCCCAACGCTCACTGATATCAACCAGTGACGGATATTGCTGATTAAAAAAAATCGGTATTTGCAAAAGTATTTCCAGATATTTAGTAGACTCAAGGCTATTATGCCAAAAGCCCGCCAGAGTGAATACCTATACCTGCTTAGACTTAGCCCCTATAATGTAGCTATCTTGCAGCTTAGACTGCTTATTAATTTTCGGACACTCTCATGTTAAGTTACCGCCACGGTTTTCATGCTGGCAATTATGCCGATGTACTTAAGCACACTATGTTGCTGCAAGTACTTAAATTGATGCACAAAAAAGATAAGCCTATGGCCTATATCGATAGCCATGCGGGTGCAGGCGGTTACTCACTAACTGATGAGTTTTCAAAGAAAACTGGCGAATATTTAGATGGCGTAGCTAAGCTTTGGGGTAAAGATGATTTACCTGAGCCTTTGCAGCTGTATATTGACGATGTAAAACACTTCAACCAAGGTGAGGAAGAACTGTCTTTTTACCCGGGTTCACCTGCTTTTGTTGATATGAACATGCGTGAAAAAGATCGCATGGTTTTACATGAGTTACACGGTACTGATTTTGCTTCACTTGATGAACAGTTTGCTGATGACAGACATGTTCGTGTCGTTAAAGGTGACGGCTTAAAAGGTTTGATAGCTGCAGTGCCTCCTCTTGAGCGCCGCGCGGTTGCCTTGATTGACCCAAGTTATGAAATGAAAACCGATTATCAAGATGTTGCCCATGCCATTATCAAAGCACACAAACGCTTTGCTACTGGTGTTTATATGCTGTGGTATCCGGTGGTTGATAGAGCTCAAACTGAGTCCATGTTAAAAATACTGGCTGATAGTGGTATAAAAAATCAGCTGCGGATTGAACAATCAATTACCCCTGACAACAATGTATTTGGTATGACTGCAGCAGGCTTATGGGTGATAAACCCACCATGGAAGCTAGATACTACCGCGAAAGAGACATTAGATTACCTAGAGCGCTGTCTTGGCCAAAGCGGTGGTAAAACCGTGGTTAAGTTAGAAGTGCCTGAATAATTTAAACTAACTGAGCTTAAGCCGCTCTTTTAATGGTTTAAGCTCAATAAAAAAGCCCATGTCATATTTGCATGGGCATTACTCAAGTTTATCAGCTTGTATAAGGTTTCAATTCGCATTCATCATCACTTGAACGAAAAATAGAACCAAAAATTGCAGAGATAAACCCCTCTTGAACATCCTTATTTTTACTCAAAGATGCTGTAGCCCCAGGCCTAGCTTCCCGCTCTTCACGTTCTTTAGCACTATCATGCGCTCCCTGAATAAAATCACAGGTTGCATTTTGTGCCGTCATTGATGAGCACCCGCTAATACCAACTAAAATAACCGATACTAAACTAGCTATGAATATCCTTTTCATATTTATCCTCAATAAATCATAAAGTTAAAAAGCACCAGCCGCTCCAGGGAATACCACTGGACTGGTATTACCGTTGTCGCCGACACTGGCAACACCATAGACATAATTATCTATGACCATGTTTTTCATAATAAATTCATTCACGTTACCAACATAACGACTATGACTCCATTCAGATTCTGTGGCTGAGCGCCAATAGACCCGATAACCTAATATATTCTTATTCGGTTGTGGCTGCCATTGCAGTTTGGTATCGGGTTGCATAATACCTTCGATGTTCACCCCTTTTGGCGGCTCTGGTGCCCACGCCATTGAAGCCAAACTAATGGCATTAAGTGCGGTGAGCTTGGCATTAAAGTCAAAATCCACCCCAGCAAGCACATCACCATATTCAATAGCATTTTCAGTGCGAATATCTTGATGCTGGCGATCATAATGCTCATTAGCTTCCATCACTCTAACGGCAGGCATACCTGCTTTATTAAACGGTAAATGATGGCCGCCACGGCCAAAGCGATCGAGACGATATACCAACATCACATCAAGGTTAGTCATGTATTGATCAACTAAGGATTTAATTTTTCGTGCCAGATTACGTGAAGCGGAATCATTTTCGCCACCGCTGAAATAACGCTGTTTGGCTTCCTCAGGAGTTTCTGCAATTCTGACCCCTTCAGAAAATACTCTTACAGTAGAATTGTTAATAACCCCGTTAATGCCAGCAATATTGCCAATCATGTCATTGTTCAACACCGCTTGGATTTGCCAGTCATGCTTTTTAGCATAATTAATCAGCACATCACCGCCATATAAACCTTGCTCTTCACCTGAAAGCGCCGCATAAACAATTGTGCCATTGAATTGATATTTCGACAGCACTCGCGCGGCCTCTAAAGCGCCAGCAACCCCAGAGGCATTATCATTGGCCCCCGGAGATACCGAGGTAAAATCCATCGGGTCGGTTACCCGAGAGTCAATATCACCACTCATCATTACCACGCGGTTAGGATCTGTTGTGCCTCGCTGAATCGCAAATACATTTACCACTTCAGTGGGTTCAGGAATGCGTTTACCACTAACCGTTTCGCCCACCATGACAACTTCTAAACAGCCACCACAATCAGCAGATATCCGTTCAAATTCAGCTTTAATCCAGCGCCTTGCTGCGCCAATACCTTGGGTATCAGATTGTGTTTCAGATAAGGTATGACGAGTGCCAAAGCTCACCAGCGTTTCTACATCTGTGCGTAAACGCTTAGCCTGCGGCGCTGTGGCAATATCATATAAACGCAGATCTTCTTCTGATGGCGCGAGATGACTTTGCTGGGCTGCAATCGCATTAAACCCAACAATATTAACGCTTAATAGCGATAGTACGCCAATAACTTGATAGCACTTTTTTATGGTTATTGTGTGTGTATCCCTGTTCATATCATCCTCTTAAATCTTTAGATTATTAGCTCGCTAATGCTGCTTGATAGCGTTTTAGCAAGATTTTTACCCGCTCAACATAGGCTTGAGTCTCTGGGTATGGCGGGATTCCTTGGTACTTAGTCACGGTTGTTGGGCCAGCATTATAGGCGGCGCAGGCAAGCTCAATATCATTATCAAATCGTTCAAGTAAGTACGCTAAATATTGGCTACCACCCAGAATATTCTGCCGCACGTTATAAGCATCGGTCACGCCCAACTCTTTGGCTGTGGCAGGCATTAATTGCATTAATCCAATTGCCCCCACCTTTGAGTGCGCTTTGGCATTAAATGCTGATTCCGCATGGATCACCGCCCGAATTAACGCAGGATCTAACTGAAATTGTTTGGCAGCATCCTCGACTAACTGTTTATGCTTAGAGACAAATATGGGAATACGCTGCCAATCAAGCTGCGAGTCTACTTGGCAGGCAAAGCAGTCATACAATAAAACGTCAAAGTCCTCAGTGGTGGGCACGACATTTGAAAAAGTGGTCACGCCATTTTGTTGATACTGATAGATTTTACGTTTTGGTTTTTTAGTCTGACTACCTGCGGTCAAGGTACTTTTTGCGGTTAATGCGCTTGAAACCATTGTTGGTGCTGCATTATCCGCTGACGGCTGGCGCGAAAAATACTTCTTCTTTGCAGGAGGCTGATAACGCTCTACAACAGCCGCTGATTTTATCGCAGTTTGTTCAACAATCACTTTGGGCTTTAACACCATAGCAGGTTTTGCTGGCTGCTTAAGCGCCACGACCGGAGGGTGTAATACCTGTTGTTTCTTTGGTTTAACTTGAGAGCGGGGTTTAACTTGAGAGCCAGACTCAGCATCACCCGTGTCACTTGCTAAAGGTAATACCACAATAGGCGCATGCAAGACTTGTTGACGCTTGGGCGCTTGGGCTAGGGGCGTCGGCATAGTCGCCACTTTAATCACTTTAGGCTGCACGTTAGTGCTGGTTGCAAGCTGCTTTTGAGGTTTTATGCGCTCACTTTGCGACGCAGTAATTTTATCCGCTTGCGGCGATTTTTCAGTTAATCCTAACGACGCTGCTGTGGGAGTAAGTTTCTGATTCGGTTTGCTTTGCTCAATCTGCGTTTGTGCTTTGGCAATTATTTGCGGTTTAACTGGCGCAGTCATTGTCAGTTGAATTTTAGCTTTCTGCTGTGCCTGTATTTCAAACCCAGCTCCGGTATTGGCTTGGGTAACAGTTACGGAAGCGCTGAATAAGATCAGTAAACTTACACCGCAACCGCTTATTAAGGCGTTTGCGCAACTCTGCCTGAGTAATCGCTTTATGTATGTGTTGACCGTAAAAGCCAAGTTTGAAGCTAAAATATGTAAAGGTATTTTTATCATTATTATTATCACGTTTATATTGAGCACTGACTAGCTTGCCTCATCATAGCGAAGAATCAACACCCTGTTCACTAAACATACACTCAATGCAGATGTTGTTTTTTGCACGATTTTTTACAACTCATATAGAAACCCGACAAATACCATGGTTAAAACCATTAAAAAGCTTAACTTAACAGCAAGCTTTGACGCTACCATTCAAAAAGGTAAAAAATATAGAACAAAATGATTAAAAATATTTTTTAACTCTTTCAAAACAGCACCTTAAGCAAAAACAAGAATGAGTGTTTTTTATACCAACTTACAACATCAGTACAACTAAATAGCGCTTTTTTTCGATAATTAGTTGTTATTGAGTTAGACTCAATGAAAATTTGATGTTAACTGATATTTATCAGCTTTTTCCGCCTAGATTTAAGCTTATTTTAAAATAGGTCATATAGTCTGTAGATTGGCAAAATCTCAAACTCTAATAATTAAGCCTATTTAAGGGATATTCATGAACCTTGATCCATCTAAAGCTGTGCCTAATAAGGGTACGCCTCAGGACCTCGCCTCAAGTGGCACCTTTGTCCGTTTTCTTAACATTGTCGAAAGATTAGGCAATTTATTACCTCACCCAATTACCTTATTTGCCATGTTCTGCTTAGCTGTCATTGCCATTAGTGGTATTGCGGGTTATTTCGAAATGACAGTTGCAGACCCTCGCCCTATGGGCAGCTCAGGTCGCAGTGAGGATGGCTTAATCCATGTGGTCAGCTTGATGAATGCTGAAGGTTTGCGGATGATCGTATCCAACTTAGTGACTAACTTTACCGGCTTCACCCCATTGGGCACTGTATTAGTGGCCTTACTGGGTGTCGGTATTGCTGAGCGCTCAGGGTTATTATCTGCCGCTATGCGTTTATTGGTCATGGGCACTTCAAAGCGCCTTGTTACACTAACGATTGTGTTTGCGGGTATTGTGTCCAATACCGCATCAGAGCTAGGTTATGTGGTGCTGATCCCAATGGCGGCAATGATATTTCACTCCCTTGGGCGTCATCCTTTAGCCGGATTAGCAGCCGCTTTTGCTGGGGTATCCGGCGGCTACAGCGCTAACTTACTATTAGGCACGGTCGACCCTTTACTATCAGGTATCACTGAAGCTGCGGCGCAAATGATTGACCCAGATTATATTGTTGGACCAGAGGTCAACTGGTACTTCATGTTTGTGTCGACCTTTTTAATCACTATATTAGGCGCACTGGTTACCGAAAAAATCGTTGAACCCAAACTAGGAAAATACGATGTATCTGAAGCGGCTGATGACTTATCTGAACAGAAAATGGATATTGTCACTACAGAAGAAAAACATGCCTTAAAGGTGGCGGGTTTCTCTGTATTGGTCTTATCAAGCTTATTGGCATTGACCATTATTCCTGAAGGCGCCCCACTACGAAATCCTGAAACCGGCTTAGTTTCAGGCTCACCATTTTTAAAAGGCATTGTGGCGTTTATCTTTATCGGCTTTGCTATCCCGGGCTTGGTGTACGGTAAAGTGGTCGGCAGCATGAAAAAAGACACCGACATCATTAATGCCATGTCTCACAGTATGAGTACCATGGGTATGTATATTGTGTTGGTATTTTTTGCCTCGCAGTTTGTGGCTTTCTTTAAATGGACCAATTTAGGCGCGGTATTAGCGGTAACTGGCGCGGATGCCTTGAGCAGTATTGGTTTAACTGGGCCATTAGTATTTGTACTGTTTATTATGTTGTGTGGTTTTATCAACTTAATGCTCGGTAGTGCTTCGGCGCAATGGGCAGTTACTGCGCCGATATTTGTACCTATGTTAATGCTAGTAGGCTATGCCCCTGAAACCATTCAGGCAGCGTATCGAATAGGTGATTCGGTCACTAACTTGATAACGCCAATGATGAGCTATTTCGGTCTAATTCTGGCGGTTGCAAGCCGTTATAAGAAGAATCTAGGTATCGGTACCTTGATTGCCACCATGCTGCCTTACTCAATCGTGTTCTTTATCGGTTGGACGCTGTTCTTCTTCCTATGGGTATTTGTTTTAGGCTTCCCTGTAGGTCCTGGCGCTGCAACTTATTACACGCCATAACGAATGTCGTTGTCATACCATAATGACTGAAACTGATTAGCTTATTAGCCCTGTATTTACAGGGCTTTTTATTGCGTTTTTGACAGTGACTCTTTCATGGAGGGGTATTCATTGATAGGTATTCATTGATAGGTATTTATTGATAGGAGTATTTCATTGATGGCACTATTTCATTAATAACAGGAATTGGGTTAGTTGCATTTGCTAGCTATAACCGAGGTTCTGCAACCAAAGCATCGAACTCAACTTAACTGACTCGAGTTATTGCAATACAAGGTGCTCCCACTGATCCGGTCGTTCTTGTCATAGCGCCGTTAATCTGCGCCCATGCCATTAAGCATATCTCACTATGTTAGGTCACAGTAACGGCACACTTCTCCCTGAGTCAGCTCATCAACTTAAGCGATAGCATGGCTGATTAAAGGCAATAAGCCTTAAATAACGAGCAACAAAAAGCCCAGCATCTGCTGGGCTTTTTAAGGATAACTACAGTGATTAGCGCTTATTCAGCTGAATCACTTTTCGTTTCAGGTGGTACATAACCTTTACGCTCTTTCTTATTGAAGATTTTCTCAACCACCACGAAGAACAGTGGGATTAAGAAGATACCAATAAAGGTAGAACTCATCATGCCACCAAGTACGCCTGTACCTAGTGCATTCTTACTACCAGAACCAACACCGGTACTAATTGCTAGCGGTACAACACCTAAACCAAAGGCTAGAGATGTCATCAAGATTGGACGTAAACGTACTCGCACTGCGTGCAAAGTCGCTTCAACCAGTCCTGCACCCTTGTCATAGAAGTCTTTGGCGAATTCTACAATCAAGATGGCATTCTTGGTTGCCAGCCCTACCGTCGTCAGTAGACCTACTTGGAAAAATACATCGTTAGGTAAACCACGACCATTCATCGCCAGCAGTGCCCCGATAACCCCTAATGGCACAACTAGGATTACCGCAAATGGTACCGTCCAACTTTCATAAAGTGCTGCTAGTACAAGGAATACCACTAAAATAGATAGTGCGTATAACGCTGGTGCCTGGTTACCTGATAATCTCTCTTCATAAGATAAGCCATTCCACTCGATACCAAACCCTGGTGGTAAATCTTGCACCATTCTCTCGAAATCAAGCATTGCATCACCAGAGCTATATCCGGGCATAGTTGCACCTTGAATATTGACCGCTGGTAAACCGTTAAAGCGTTGTAATTGTGGCGAACCAAATTCCCATGAACCAGTAGTAAAGGCCGAGAAAGGTACCATTTCACCTTTTGAGTTACGCACAAACCAGGTTTCTAAATCACTTGGTTGCATACGGTATTCAGCATCACCTTGTACGTATACTTTCTTAACGCGACCACGGTCGATAAAGTCATTCACATACGAACCACCATAAGCGGTTGCTAGTACACTGTTTACATCATCGATATCCACACCTAAGGCGCGAATTTTAGCTTGATCAACATGGATTTGGTACATAGGTGCATCTTCTTGCCCATTAGGACGTACGCCCACAAGGTTCGGATTCTGCGCTGCCATACCTAATAACTGATTACGGGCTGCAATTAACGCCTCATGACCTTGACCACTACGATCTTGCAGGTACATATCAAAACCATTGGCCGTGCCTAATTCAATTACCGCTGGCGGTACAAAGGCAAACACTAAGGCGTCTTTCATCTGCATGAAACGACCCATTGCACGGTTAGACAAGGATTGAACATCTTGCCCTTCACCACCACGTTCAGCCCAGTCTTCAAGACCGACGAAAGCAATACCCATGTTTTGACCAGAGCCAGCGAAACTGAAACCTGCAACACTAAATACAGATTTAACGATATCGCCTTCTTCTTCCAAGTAATAGTCACTCACATCCTCAAGCACTTTCATGGTGCTTTCTTGAGTCGAGTTAGTTGGCAAAATTGCTTGGGTAAACAAGATGCCTTGGTCTTCATCTGGCAAGAATGCTGTTGGCATGCGCATGAAAATCCAACCAGTCGCGATAACCAGTACAAGATAGACACCCATCATGCGCACAGTACGCTTAAGGATTTTTGCTACACCCGCTTCATAGCGCGAGGTTAACTTATCAAAGTTACGGTTAAACCAGCCAAAGAACCCAGTATTAATATGGGTATGGCCTTTTGGAATTGGCTTAAGCATGGTGGCACATAATGCCGGGGTTAAAATCATCGCGATTAAAACAGACAGCGCCATTGCAGACACAATCGTAATCGAGAACTGACGATAAATAACACCAGTTGAACCTGACATAAATGCCATAGGTACGAATACTGCTGACAGGGTTAAACCAATACCCACAAGTGCGCCAGTAATTTGATCCATCGATTTGCGGGTGGCTTCAAGTGGGCTTAAGCCCTCTTCAGACATAACACGCTCGACGTTTTCCACCACAACAATCGCATCATCTACTAACAGACCAATAGCCAGTACCATAGCGAACATGGTTAAGGTGTTAATAGAGAAACCAGTCGCTGATAAAATGGCGAATGTACCAAGTAATACCACGGGTACCGCAATCGTTGGAATTAGTGTTGCTCTGAAGTTCTGCAAGAACAGATACATGATCAGGAACACTAAAATCACTGCTTCGATAAGGGTATGCACAACACCTTCAATTGATTTCTCAACAAATGGCGTAGTGTCATATGGGTAATAAATCTCTAAGCTGTCAGGGAAATAAGTTTGCAAGTCAGCAAGCATTTCACGAACATTTTTTGCGGTATCAAGCGCGTTAGCACCTGTGGCTAACTGCACACCAATACCAGCAGCGGGTTTACCGTTAAAGAATGATTCCACTGAGTAGCTTTCAGAACCCAGTGCAACGCGAGCTACGTCGCTCAGGTAAACGTTAGCACCAGAGGTGTCAGATTTGAGAATAATCCCTTTAAATTGCTCAGGAGTTTGCAAACGGCTTTGGGCAGTAATGGTCGCATTTAATTCTTGGCCAGCAATTGATGGCGCACCACCTAATTGACCCGCTGAAATCTGCGCATTTTGCTCACGAATCGCGGCCATAACATCAATACTAGTTAAGTTGTATTGCGTCAGCTTTAACGGATCAAGCCAAATACGCATTGCATATTGGGCTCCGAATAATTGCAATTCACCTACACCAGCAACACGGCTTAACGGATCTTGAATATTGGCAGCAACATAATCGGCAATATCGGTTTTATCCAGCGAACCATCTTCAGATACAAACGCTGCAACCATCAAGAAACCAGCACTTGATTTAACCACGTTAACACCCTGAGATTGCACCTCTTGCGGTAACAAGGTCATCGCAGCTTGCAGCTTATTTTGCACTTGTACTTGAGCAATATCCGGATCGGCTTCAGCATTAAAGGTTAAGGTGATTTTTGCATTACCAAAACTATCACTGCTTGAGGCAATATAACGCAGATGGTCAATACCCGTCATACGTTGTTCAATAACCTGAGTTACTGTATCTTCCATGGTCTTTGCAGACGCGCCAGGATAAAACGCGGTTATTTCAACTGTTGGCGGTGCAATACTCGGGTACTGCGCCACAGGAAGATCTTTAATTGCTAAGACCCCTGCCAACATGATTAGAATTGAGATCACCCATGCAAAAATAGGGCGATCGATAAAGAAACGAGCCATAACGTTACCCTATTTAGTTGGAGTGTTTTCGGTTAAAACTTGTGGAGCAACTTCAGCGCCAGGACGAACTTTTTGCAGACCTTCGACAATCAATTTGTCGCCAGCCTTTAAGCCTTCAGTAATACGCCATTGGTGATTAATCACCTCTGCTGTTTTCACCACGCGCGCTTCAGCTTGATTATCAGCATTAACAATCATAGCTACCGCTTCACCTTTTGTGTTACGGGTAATGGCTTTTTGCGGCACTAAAATGGCTGATGGATCTTGTCCGGCATTTAAAATCGCGCGCACATACATACCAGGCAACAACACCCCATCAGGGTTAGGGAATTCAGCACGGATAATCACCGAACCTGTTGCTTCATTGACGCTCACTTCAGAGAACTGCAATGTACCTACGTTCTCGTAAGTGCTACCGTCTTCAAGAATAAGGGTCACTTCAGCATTTTCGCTTTGCTGTAACTTGCCTTGTCTAAGTTTTGACTTAAGACGTAATAGTTGTGCACTTGATTGAGCAATATCGATATTGATTGGATCAAGTTGCTGAATTTTCGCCAGTGTATTTGATTGATTAGCAGTAACTAGTGCACCAGGAGTGACACTTGATGTGCCAATACGACCAGAGATTGGTGCACGTACTTCTGTGTATTCAAGGTTGATTTTAGCAGTATTAATTGCTGCCTCAGCAACAGTCACCTTAGCGATTGCTTCTTTGTAGGCTGCATCAGCTTCATCAAAGTCTTGGGCACTAATAGCATTGGTTTTAACCAAGGCTGCATAACGGTCTGCTGTAGCTTTCGCAGAAGCCAAGGCTGCATTCGCGCTGGCTAAATCTGCTTCTGCGCTAACTAAAGCAGCTTTGTAAGTTGCAGAGTCAATTTGATACAGTGACTGACCCGCTTCGACATCTTTACCTTCAACAAAACCACGGTTGGTGATGATGCCTGATACCTGTGGGCGTACTTCCGCTTCTAAAAAAGCACGACTACGACCTGGTAATTCAACATAAATGGCTTGAGATTGCTCAGTCACACTCATCACCCCTACTGGTGCGGGTGGTGCTTTTTGTTGGCCTTGGCCTTGTTCGGCTTGACCACAAGCGGTAATCCATAAAGCCGCAGTGATAACTGAGGCTATTTTCAGTGCTTTGCGCATGACTGCTCCTACTCCTAATGACATCATCAGTAAATTTCACCTTGTTTGAAGGGTAAATATTTGCTGGATATATATTTCAACGTTTTTCAACGTTTTAAGCTTGAAATTTTAATGGACGTTGTTATCCCATACACTTGCGAGCTCAACAACCATTACAACCAATTAAAAAATTATAAATTGTAAACAAATAATAAACTTAGATACTTTGTATACGCTTTGTTGACTTAGCTGTAGCAACAACAAAAAATACACACGAAAGTGTTACAAAAAGGTTAACTGGCTCACTTTTAAAAGTGCGTAAATATACAACATTCTAATCAAAAAAGGTGTGCGCCTAGTATTAAATCCTGAAAAAATACCTACCTACAATATTAATTGTGGCACTTGTAGCACGAATACAGAGTTAATCAGCATATCCCGCCACCATCATGAGCCTTGTCAGGATGCTTTATACTGCTTAACCACAGCAGCGTAAGTTGTCATACGCTGACTCGACCACGATCACTAGCCTTCTGATAAAATAAACATATCCCGTCAAAGCTAACAAATCTCTTTAGCGCAGATTGGTAAGCACCATCGCCATTAAAGAATAGTTTATTTTTTAGCCTTAGTGATCCCAACTTGCCTATAAATTGATATAGCGCTCAAATATACCAAGGTGAGGTAATGCACTCAGCTGAGGTTACGACGAACCTGAGCTCACCTGCTTTTTACCACCTTGTTGCGACACTAAAACGGTCAGGAATGCTTCAATCAATAAAAAGATAGTCTACTTATTGATTGAGGCATTAAAATATTTTGCCAATCTTTGAAACCAATACGACGGCTTTATTAAAATGATCATAATGCTCATTGCCATAAATGGCTGAACTAATAGCATGTAGCAGTTCAACATTCATACAGCAAATGTAAACTACACGGTGCAGTTTATTGATTCATTGTTGAAAAGTAAACTACTCAGTGTAATATACTTGCACGACTCCCAGCGAAGATTTGTAAACAGATATGACAATAACCAAGAAAACCCTCAGCCAGCAAAAGCATGAGGCCATAGTTGACGCAGCCAAGCGGATGTTCAAAAAACTAGGTGTAGCGGCGACCAGCATGGATAAACTGGCAGAAGAGGCACAAGTGTCTAAGCGCACTGTTTACAATCACTTCGCCACTAAAGAAGCCTTAGTCATGCACCTTGTAAGTGAGTTATGGTTTGAAGCCATGGCCAGCAATCAAGGGCAATATCAGCCGCAACAAGCGCTGTTTTCGCAGTTATCAGCCATCATTTTGACCGAGATTCAATTTATGAACTCTCGAGAGCATATTGATATGGCACGCGTCGCTATTGGGCACTTATTTTACAATAGTGAAGAAATGGTTCGTGAAATTGAAAAAATGAAACAGCATGAAACGGCGATATTACGCTGGATTAAAGCCGCAGCTTTAGATGGAAGGATTCAAATAGAAGATGCGATGTTTGCCAATGAACAACTGCTGCATTTAATCAAAGGCCAATGTTTTTGGCCGCAAATTTTAACCTGTAACCCACTGTTAAATGATCAACAACGGCAGCATTTAGCCGATGAAAGCGCAAAAATGTTTTTAGCCCGATATGAGGTTTAAAGCCTATTTTCACCCACACTAAGTGAAATAATGCGGCTTATTTCAGCCAAGGTGAGTCCTGACTCTTGCTGCCAGTGGTTAAAAGCCGCTTGGGATTGGCGCAATGCCGTTTGCGAGGTAAATCCGGCATCAACCACCTTAGTGGCTTTGAGATATGACTGCACATCAGTGGTTAATAAAAACGTATCCTTACCCACATTACGTAAAAAATACGGCCCAGTATTGCCACCTAAACGACTGCCTTTCTTTTTTAATACTTGCCAAAGTCCTGTGATATCTTCCGATGGCCAATTAGCAATAAACTCAGCAAAGCTGCCATGCTCAGCCGCAATTTGCTGCACCATATAGGCATTATCAACAATAGATTGGGTTTTCTTTTGATGGCGAATAAGCGTTGCGTCAGTGGCGCGCTGCTGAATTTGATCCGGTGACAGCATTAATACTTTAAACGGTTCAAAATCAAAGAAGGCTTTTTCATACGCAGGCCATTTATTCTCAACCACCCGCCACACAAAGCCACTTTGAAACACTTGCTTGCTCATGGCAGACAAAAGTTGTGCATCAGAAAATTGACCAATCTCATCCGCTTCAAGGGTCAGAGGCAATAAATGAGCTAACGCCTTACTGCCACCTTTTCGCTCACTGGCGCGGTCAAAAATATCGCTGAATTTTTCTAATTTGGCCACAAGCTAACCCCGTTAAATAAATGACTAGCGCTTATTATGCTACCTGACTCAGCTTAGGGGCAATATTCTGATCTTTTTTTACTTGCAGAAATTGTTTCCACTTAACCACTTCAGCAGTCATTACTGGCATAGCGCCGTCGTAGCCCGCTTCGGCAATTAACTTACTGATAGGCACTTGCTTACCTTTGCAAACAAACACACCACGCACATGGGCAATACAATGAACCCCACGATTAGATACAAAGCGCTGCTCAATATAGAAATATTTCTCATCCCAACCAACTATCTTGGTTTCAATGTCAAATTTCTCCAGCGGCTTAATATCTTTAATAAAGGTAAACTCAGATGCGTTTACAATGGGCAGCCATTTAAGTTTTAAAAATCGCTTCATTAAACCCATTTCAGCAATCATATAAGTACGAGCTAAATCTAAAAAGGCAGGATAGCGAGAATTAGTAAGATGCATATTGATATCGCAATCGAGCGGTAATGCGCGATATGAAATACGACTGGTACCTAAAAAATCGATGTGATTACAGTGACGAATACGCCAGACAAACAACCAAAACAGACGAAAATATAAATTCATGGGGCTACAACTCCTTTGTCAGCGGCAAAGGCTATCAGAGGTCATACCAGCGAGCAAGTTTGTTCACAAAATTATCCAGTCACCCCCTAAAACGCCCCACTCTTGATGACATTTTATATCTAAGACTGTGAGCATAAGCCCTTTTTTTATAGTCATTTTTGCCATAAAATGGCCGCGCTTAACTTTATTAAGCATCACAATTTAAATTCTCAGGGCGGGGCGCAATTCCCCACCGGCGGTAAATCGAGGCGACTAAATGCGCCAAGATGAGCCCGCGAGCGCTCGATATTTTTCGAGGTCAGCAGATCTGGTGACTTAGGCCATGTTTTCACATGAAGTACGCCTAACAGTCCAGAGCCGACGGTTATAGTCCGGATGAAAGAGAATAGAAAACACCACTACTTAGGTATGCTGGTGCATTTCGTTTGGCGTAAAGCCACTCTTCAAAGCCCTGATTCTGGTATTTTTTTAGGAGTAAACCATGAATCAGCTAACACTACTTTCGCCATTTGGTGATCCAATCGAACGTGTTGAAAAAGCCTTAGCCGCCTTACGATTAGGTAACGGTGTGTTATTACTCGATGATGAAGATCGTGAAAACGAAGGTGACATCATTTATTCAGCCGAGCACTTAACCGCAAAACAAATGGCATTAATGATCCGCGAATGCAGCGGCATTGTGTGTTTATGTTTAACGGACGAGCAAGCCAACAAACTTGAACTGCCGCCAATGGTGCAAGACAATAACAGTGCTAACCAAACTGCTTTTACGGTTTCAATTGAAGCTAAAGAAGGAGTGACTACAGGCGTTTCAGCTCAAGATCGAGTAACGACAGTAAAAACGGCTACAGCAGTAAATGCGAAAGCCAGCGACCTCGCTCGTCCGGGACATGTATTTCCACTGCGCGCGCGTGCAGGTGGCGTTATGGCTCGCCGTGGTCACACTGAAGGCACGGTTGATTTAATGCAAATGGCCGGTTTATCTCCTGCAGGTGTTTTGTGTGAAGTAACGAACGAAGACGGCACTATGGCCAAAGCGCCTGAAATTGTCGCCTTTGGTTTAAAGCACAATATGCCAGTATTGACCATTGAAGATATGGTGATGTATCGCTTGCAGCATGACTTGAAATTAGCCTAAGGCTTGTTTATAAAGAGCATCTATTTCAAAGCTCTGTTATAAATAAAATGGTAAAAAGAGACGAATATACGTCTCTTTTTAATTTTCAGCTTTATAAGTTATTCACAAACGCTTGATAGCGGCTCATCGCGTGAGCGTTATCTAGCATTCCTTGGTGGCCAGTATTTGGCACCATGATTAACGCTTTAACCTCTGACTGACTCGCATCAAATAATTTTTCAGACAACTCTGCTGGTACTTGATCATCATTCTCTGCGCCAATGACCAGTAATGGGCCTTGGTAGTATTGCGCTACCACTTGCTCATTATCTGCTTTACGGAAATCTTCTGGCATTTCGATACGGGTAAATAATAGATACCAAGGTGTTTTCTCATCAATCCAATCATCAACATTGGTGGCAGAGCCTTGTAATACTAATGCGTCGACACTATTGGTTTTTACTAATTGCGCAGCAATGAAACTGCCTAGAGAATAGCCATGCACAATGACTTTATTTGTTGGGTAATGCTGGTGTAAATAGTCAAGTTGCAACTGTGCATCGGCGATTAAATTTTCAATTCGAGGCTGACCTTCACTGGCCCCTAATCCACGACGATCAACAATGAAAATGTCGGTATTGAGTTCTGATAGTCTGGTTAATATTGATAAACTGTCAGGCTCAATTTTCATGCCGTTACCTTGAAAAAACATCAAGGTCGTATCACTTGTAGGGTTATCGATGTAAAAGCCTTTCAACCTGACTTGTTCGCTGGCATCAATACTCACTGGCGTAATGATATTGTTAGGCATGACTTGTTGTAATTGATCAACAAAATCAGTTTGATAGGCGGCTGGTTGCTCATCACTAACAATAAACGTATCTTCACTGATCCTTATGGTACAAGCGGTTGTCATCAATATCATGCAGCCAACTACGGCCCCAGAGAATATATTTTTAATCAAACTTTTCATCTCATCTTCCTTTATAAAAAACGGTCTAGGTTTCATCCTGATACAGTAAAATATCACCCGGTGAACACGCTAAATGCTGGCAAATCGCATCTAACGTCGAAAACCGGATAGCTTTAGCGCGGCCACTTCTCAGCACCGATAGATTTTGTGGCGTAATCCCAACGAGTTCAGCCAGTTCAGTTGACTTCATTTTCCGTTTTGCCAACATCACATCGAGTTCAATAATTATGGCCATTAAATTGTCAGATCTGCCTCTTGTTGTAATTCAGTCGCATGCTTCATCACCCATGCGATGCAATAAAAAACTAACCCGAACAAGGCAAACTTAAGTTCATAACTACCAAGGCTAAAGTAAATCGGCACTGCACTACTGAGACCGCTAAAGTGCAGTACAGAAGCCACAATCATCGGGTAAAACAGGCTCAATACAATCCACCAAACAAATACCAGCGCGATATGACGTAAGCAACGGAAGTTGTTTTTTGTGAACACTAAGCCTTGCTGATAAAGGTCAAATAACTGATATAGAAAAGTATAAATAAGTAAGTAGGGTAAAATTTCGACGCTACCTAATATCACTCCAGCATGAAAACCTTCAGCATAAAGTGTCTCGGCTAGGATTTTCCACGGCGCACCAAAGTCGACAGCCAGGTAACTGTTAAACCAGCCCCACCAGTCGATCGTCATTACGTATTCGCCTTCTCGAAACTCACCAAATACCATAGTGGCGCCATAACTACTGATTTGTAGCAAGGCTAAAAATATAATAAGTAATTTAATCCATTTACTAAGTAAAACTATTCTATCCATGATTAATTTAGGGTCGGCTAAAGTTAATTAAACGTTAACAGAATTAATAATTAACAGCAACTAATTACCGTTAAACGATAATTACCTCTGTTGATTAGATAATGATAAAAATTGATTTATAAGCTGCAGTCATAAAAAAACCGACAGTAATATGTCGGCCAATTAGATGAACTCTAAATCATGCTTACAAGTCGATAAATAACTGGTTTAAAAGCTGTTTAATTTTCGGATCATTATCTTCAAACTTAATACCTACATTGACTTTGCCATTTTCAAAACGGCTATTACATACTTTGGCTGGTATGGTGATATTCGTGTCATTGGCGTTGCGAATATTAACGAAAATGTCTTTCTCGTTAACTTTTAGGTTTTCATTGTCGGTCTTAAACAAGAAGCCACATCCCTTGGCAGAAATATCAGCAATAATCCCTTTGAGTTCAGAGCCGAGCTTACCTTCACTGTCTTCTCTTGCCTGTATTGAAGACGGTAAATGGGTCACAAAGCGTTGATGGGTGCGTAATTGACGATTCTCAATTTCTTTGGGATAGGTGAGAAATATGAATTTTTCAGGAAATTTAGTGATGTTTCTAATGGTGGTTTTAAATGCAAAACACTCACCTTGCTGGCCTTCCAACAAATAACGCACGACCACACCATTACCATGAGCAAAAACATCTTGATGGTTATTCATCTGAAGCGGAGCTGGATGTTTGAGAATAATATACTTACCAATCTCGTAGCCCACTAACGTGGCTTTAGTTCTAAATTTAACCGGGGAGTTTATTTGTAGATCAACCAAATTACCTGGCATTAAACTAAAAAATATTTGTTCAACTTGTGCGGTCAAAATACGATTCCATTCTAATTTTTATCAGCAACATTCTAGTGCATTCACAACAATAAATTAAGCATATTTAGTGACTTAAAATGAAACTGTGTGATCTTTAAATAATAAAAAGGTGCCCTAAGGCACCCTTGAAATAGTCATAACTCTCGCAAGCTTAACTCACTAGGCGTTTATACCTGAATGACGCAATAGTGCATCGGTATTAGGTTCACGACCCATAAAGCGTACAAATAAGGTCATTGGCTCTTCACTGCCACCCATTTCTAAGATGTTATTTAAGAAGCTTTTACCGGTTTCAGGGTTAAAAATACCTTCGTCTTCAAAACGAGAAAACGCATCTGCCGATAATACTTCAGCCCATTTATAGCTGTAGTAACCCGCAGCATAGCCACCAGCAAAAATGTGCGCAAAACCATGTTGAAAACGATTAAATGCCGGTGGCACATTCACCGCTACTTGGCTACGAACTTCATCTAAAATGCCTTGAATATCTGCGCCTTTAGCTACATCAAACTCATGGTGCATTCTAAAATCAAACAATGAGAACTCAAGTTGGCGTAACATCATCATCCCAGATTGAAAGTTCTTTGCCGCCAGCATTTTATCCAATAAAGCTTTTGGTAATGGCTCGCCGGTTTCAAAATGACCTGAAATTTTCGCTAATGCCTCTTCTTGCCAGCACCAGTTTTCCATAAACTGACTTGGCAGCTCTACCGCATCCCAAGGCACACCATCGATACCCGATACGCCGCCCACTTCAATTTGAGTCAGCATATGGTGAATACCATGACCAAATTCATGGAATAAGGTGGTCACTTCATCATGGGTGAATAAAGCAGGTTTACCGTCCACTGGGCCATTAAAGTTACAGGTTAAATAGGCCACAGGCTTTTGCAAACCTGTGGATGTAACGCGGCGACCACGACAGTCATCCATCCAAGCGCCGCCGCGTTTGCCGCTGCGAGCGTATAAATCTAGGTAGAAACTACCACGATGGACTTTATCAGCATCATAAATGTGGAAGAAACGCACATCATCATGCCACTTATCAAACTCATGTTGCTCTTCAATGGTTAAGCCAAACAGGCGTGACACTGTGTAGAACAAGCCTGATAGCACTGTGTTTTCAGGAAAATATGGACGTAGTAGTTCTTGAGAAACTTCGTACTTGTGGTGCTGTAATTTTTCTGCGTAGAAACTTAAATCCCACGATGCCATTTCAGTCACATCATAATGCTCTTTAGCGAAAGCTTTTAACTCAGCAAGTTCAGCTTTGGCTTGATCTTTTGAGCGTAGGGCTAATTCATTTAAAAATGACAATACTTGACTAGGATCATTGGCCATTTTAGTTGCTAAAGATTTATCAGCATAGCTGTCAAAACCCAATAGCTGGGCTAACTCATGACGCAACGACAAGATTTCGTCCATATTGGCACTGTTATCAAATTCGCCTGCATTGGGGCCTTGATCCGATGCGCGGGTGACAAATGCGCGATAGCATTCTTCACGTAATTGACGATTTTCGCTGTAGGTCATTACCGGTAAATATGAAGGGAAGTCTAGCGTAAATAACCAGCCTTGTAGCTCTTTGGCCTCTGCCATTGCTTTAGCTGCCGCAATAGCTGAATCAGGTAAACCCGCTAATTCAGTGTCATCGGTAATCAGCTTAGTCCATGCTTGGGTTGCATCAAGCAATTGATTTGAAAAATTACTGGTAAGCTCTGATAGGCGTTTTACTATTTCGCCATAGCGCAGTTTTTGCTCATCATTTAAGCCAATACCCGATAACTCAAAGTCACGTAAACTATGGGTCAATAAGGTTTGCTGCGGGGTAGTAATCTTTGCAAAACCGTCAGATTGTTGCAATGATTTATAAGCTTGGTATAACCCTTGGTGCTGACCCACAAAAGTGCCATATTCAGATAATAACGGTAAGCATGCATCGTGCGCTTCGCGCCATTCATCAGTGCTAACCACTGAGTTCATGTGTGATACTGGCGACCAAATTTTGCTTAATTGATCGTCCACTTCTTCAAGGGGGGCAATTAAGTTTTCCCAAGTGTAAACAGAGTTATTGCTTAGCACTTGTTCAATTTTACTTCGACAAGTTGCAATAGCCTGCTCAACTGCTGGCTGGATATGCTCCGCTTTGATTTTCGAAAACTGCGGCAGTTCAGTGTCACTTAGCAATGGGTTGCTCATCTTTGATTCCTCGGGAAGTCGATTCAATATCACCTTCATTGTTAATAGGGGTTAAAGTGGCGAATTTCAAGGGTAAGCAATCATCATAAGCAGGATAAAAGCATCATAGTGACCAACCATTGTTAACCCCTAAGTGCATTAACTAAATGCCAGCAGCGCAATTATCACTCACTAACTGAAAGCCAACACAATAACTGTGAATAAGATCTCAACCTCAGTCAGCCACTTTTTATAAACAAATATTCGACAAGCTGATCACAAATCGTACTCGTTATCATTTTTATTTGAGAAAGTTAATGTATTCTCATTAAAAATTAATTCCTTTTGAGTCTGATACTAAATATGAAACCAACATTGTCATTGTTAGCTGTATCCCTATTGAGTATTTCCCCTTTTATGTCAGCAGCGAATGCCAGTGATGTTGCTGTCGCAGTTGATTTAGGTTGGGACTCAAAATACATCTCAGAAGGGCGTAATAACCTTGAAGATGGCGGCATCTATTGGGCTGGCGCTGCCATAGAAACGGGCAATCTAACCACTTATGCAGTTGTTGGCCGTGGTGACAGTGTTCATTACACTGAATGGAACTTTGGTGTTGAATATAGTTTGCAGCTCCATGATGACTTAGAAACCTTAATCGGCTACCAACGGCTTGAGTTTTATGGTGATGAGCGCGCTAATGATAATGAATTATTTGCTGAAATTGCCTACGTCGGCGTGCCTTGGCTAATTCCTTCACTGGCTTATACCTTTGCCACCGAGGCCAGTGGTTATTTTGTTGAACTGAGTTTACATAGCCCCTGGCAAATCAGTGAACGTTTCTCTGTTACGCCCTATGTGACTCAAGGATTTGATTTTCGCTATGCCAGCCAAGACAACGATGGTGCCAATCATTTTCAGTTCGGAGTTGAAGCGGGTTATGAAATCAGCTCAGAAATTGCTATTAGCGCCCATGTTAGTCACTCGATTGCAATGGAAGATATTAAGCAGCAAGCCCGCAATGAAGGCGTCACGGGCAGTTTAGATCAAACTTATGCAGGGGTTAATTTAAGCTTTAGTTTCTAAACCTTTAGTTTCTAAACCTTTATAAAAATAGCGTAAAAAACGCCATAGATTTATGGCGAAAGTCTACCGCATATTCTAAGCTAAGCGGGTGAACCATGACTCACTTGAAGCAAAGGAATGCTTATGACCATATTGAAAGGGATTTTCCCGCTTATTTTTGTGTTTATAATTAGCCAAATAGCGCCATTATTTATGACCATTGACTCACCTCAGGCCAACGAATTTGAGCAATTAGTCAGTAAACCGGCCAGCGAGAACAAGCAACCCAACCAAGCATCACTATCAATGAAGTCATTGCCGATGAATGTGGTACTTGATCATCAAGGTCAAGCAATCGAGCTACCCGCCACACAATCAGCGCTGGACTATTCTGCTGATGAGATGCTGCTAGAACCGTCGTCTACTCAGCAAGCAGTAAAGCGTGATACAAGCACCGCAAACAATAAAAAAGCCACCAGCAAAAATAAACCGCTCAGACTAGCAAAAAAGACCGCTAACGACCCCAGTTGTCGCTGGCTAGGTAATCGGATTAAACAACTGAGGGTGCAATTAAAAAGGCACTACTCAGAACATGTTGAAACTGAGCTATCTCATCGACAAACTGAGTGGGATTGCTTGCAATGCTCAACCTCAGGCCCAAGCCAAGAGCAATACTCCCAATGTCAGTATCGGCGCTAAACAAACCATAAAAACTTTTTAGCCACCGTAAAACCAATTCCCGACTTAAGCGGCCTAGGAGACTAGCTTGTGGCTGAATTCCGCCCTACAATGGCTGCAAATGAAATATTCTTATCCTAAGAAACCACTTGTTCGAGGTAAAAACCTCCAAATAACAAGCTGTAAAAATACAATTAGAGAGGGTTAACATGGCTCAACATTTTGACTATATCTGCCTAGGCGCAGGTAGTGGCGGTATCGCTTCAGCAAACCGTGCCGCACAGCGCGGCGCCAAGGTATTAGTAATTGAAGCCAAGCATGTTGGCGGTACCTGTGTAAATGTGGGTTGTGTACCTAAAAAAGTCATGTGGTACGGTGCTCATGTCGCTGAAGCCATGAACCTATATGCAAAAGATTATGGTTTTGATGTTACGGTAAATAAGTTTGACTGGAATACCTTAGTTGATAATCGCGAAGCATATATTAGCCGTATTCACGATGCCTATGGGCGCGGCTTTGCTAACAATAAAGTCACCTTAGTAAATGGTTACGGTCGCTTCATTAACAGTAACACTATTGAAGTGAACGGCGAGCAATACACCGCTGACCATATTACTATTGCCACTGGCGGCGCGCCGACTATTCCTAACATTCCTGGTGCTGAATACGGTATTGACTCTGACGGTTTCTTTGCTTTACGTGAACAACCTAAACGCGTTGCTGTTGTTGGTGCTGGTTACATTGCGGTAGAAGTTGCCGGTGTATTACACGCCCTTGGCAGCGAAACCCATTTATTAGTGCGCAAACACGCCCCGCTACGTAATTTCGACCCTATTTTAATTGAAACCTTAGTTGAAGCAATGGCAACTGATGGCCCTAAACTTCACACTCATAGTATTCCAAAATCAGTGACTAAAAATACTGATGGCAGCTTAACGTTAGAGCTTGAAAACGGTGAGTCACTCACGATTGATTGCTTAATTTGGGCCATTGGTCGCAGCCCATCAACTGGCAACATTGGTCTAGAAAATACTGATGTCACCCTAAATCCTAAAGGTTACGTGGTTACCGATGCACAGCAGAATACCACCGCAAAAGGTATTTATTGTGTTGGTGACATCATGGAAGGCGGTGTTGAACTGACGCCAGTTGCAGTTAAAGCTGGGCGCTTATTATCAGAGCGTCTATTTAACGGCATGACAGATGCCAAAATGGATTACTCGGTTATTCCTACAGTGGTATTCAGCCACCCGCCAATTGGCACTATGGGCTTAACTGAACCAGAAGCTATTGAGCAATATGGTGAAGCCAACGTTAAGGTATACAGCTCAGGCTTTACCTCTATGTACACAGCGGTTACCGCCCATCGTCAAGCTTGTAAAATGAAGCTGATTTGCGCTGGCGACACGGAAGTGGTTGTGGGGATTCACGGTATCGGTTTTGGTATGGATGAAATCTTACAAGGTTTCGGCGTAGCCATGAAAATGGGCGCAACTAAAGCTGACTTTGACGCCGTGGTAGCGATTCATCCAACTGGTGCTGAAGAGTTTGTTACCATGAGATAAGTCATCGTTAAATAATGATTTAAAGCAAAGCGAGAAGTCATTTCTCGCTTTTTTATCGCTTTTTTTAACTACAAAATCAAAATCGCTTATTTTTGACAGCTTAATGTGCAGTATGCACTTTGGTTTTCAGCCAGCTTTTAAAATCTTTTTCTGTGGGGATACGTTTTGCTGAGTGACCTAGCAATTGCGTTAACGCATAACTAAATTGATGATATAACTTAGGATCGTCATGCTGCTTATGGCCATCATCGATATTAATTACTGCGCCGCGTAAGTAATTCATCACCAACTCAACCCGGTCAAAGCCTGCCACTTCACCTATTTCACGTATGGTATTTTCATTCCAGCGATAAGACTCAGCGGTCAATTTCTCATAACGTTGACGATAATAATCGCTGCAATTATTCAGTAGAGTTTCATTGGGCAGAACCCGCTCAATGACAAAATGTTGCTCAGATAAAATACTAAACAAACGCTGGCAGTGATGGAAAATAAAACGTTGATAGGGATCGGGGTACATTGCTGTATCTGACTCAATTTGCGCTAACCACTGCTCGAACTGGGCACAGCCAACTGCCACTATCAAATCAGCCTCAGTGGTGAAGTGATTGTAGATTGTCCCTTTGGATATTTGACTTGCTTTCACCAAGTGAGAACGGCATAAATCAAAGATTTTATGTCCTTTTAAGCACCTTTGAGAAACCTCAACTAAATAGTCTCCCCGCTGATCCCAACTGCTCATCCTGACCTCGGTATACTTTATGTAAATTTATTGTTTCAACTTCACATTCAAACAATAACAAGCTTTAAGGAAACCCTATACTGAGTAATACTAATACCACTATGAACAATTGTAATAGCCAATGTTAAAAGTTGAATTGTTAGAAAGTTTTATTGCGGTTGCCGAGTGTGGCAATTTATCTAAAGCTGCAGAAAAAATTTGCCGCACCCAATCAGCTTTAAGCCTACAAATCAAAAAGCTTGAAGAAAGTGTCGGTCAAACTTTGCTACTTAGAGATAACAAAGGGGTGTCACTGACTGAATCCGGTGAAACCCTACTTAATTACGCCTATAAGATGATCCAACTCAATTCACAAATATTGGATGAACTTAAAGATAATTCCAACAAACAAACTATTCGCTTTGGCGTCCCAACTGATTACATTAAACGTTATTTAAATAGTTGTTTATTAGAATTTATTCGTGAATTTACCCGCATTGAATTAGTGATCGATACCGATGTTAGCGGCAACTTATATAAGCGGCTGCAACAGGGTGAATTTGATGTGATTGTGGCCACCCACTGGCAGGCTCCCGTTAATGGTGAGTTGTTATTTGAACGCCAATTTCATTGGGTCGCAGCTAAAAATGGCAATGCCCATTTGCACAGTACCATTCCAATGGCGCTGTATCCTGAAAACTGCCCAATTCGAGCGCAAGTTTTTGCTAATCATCAATTATCGATGCGACCAATCAATGTATTGCTGTCTTCACCCTCACCTAATGCGCTGTGCATGGCGGTGGAAAATGACTTAGCCATTGCCCCTATTGCTGAATTTCGCATTAACGATAAGATGCAAATATTGGATCCTATTGAGCATGGTTTGCCGCCATTGCCGGTATTTAATGAGTCGGTGTACGTTAATCCAGAAACTCAAAGCCCTGTCACGGAGCAATTAGTCAACTTGATCAAAGCCAATGTGGTATCACTGGCATCTGCAAAGGTTTAACCCTCTCTTAAAACGTCTTTTTAAACACCTGCTACCGAAATAAAAACATAAAAAAGGAGCGATAAACGCTCCTTTTGTTTGGGGATAACACTAAGCTGTAAGCTTATTCTTTATGCTTGCCGTACTCAAAGGTGTGACAATTACTGCACAGTGGCTTTTTCGCTTTATGCTCGCTGTGACACTCTTGGCAAGGTAGCTCTTTACCATAGTGCAGATTGTTATGCGGGTTTTGCCACTTATCTTCTTCACTGCGAGCAGTTTGTTCAGCTAAATCATCTACATTGTGGCACGCTAAACACGATTCATCAGATGGATATTGCTTCATGCCTTGGTCATGGCACGCTTTACAATCTTTACCGATAACGTCTTTATGGTAGTCACGTATTTCTACTGCTTGAGCTGATAAGCTGGCGAAACTAAGCATAGCCAGTGCAAGCATAATCTTTAATGTTTTCATCAATAATTCCTCTTGTTTACTTGCTATGTTAAGCATTCATCATGCTACGAGCGGCAGTCATACCCATCACCATACATTCAGGTATCGAACAACTTCCTAAACGGCTGACCCCATGGATCCCACCACACACTTCACCTGCAGCAAATAAACCTGTTATCGCTTGTCCTGTGAAACTGTCTTTCACTTCAGCTTTAGTAGTAATTTGCACTCCACCTTGGCAGTAATGCACTTTTGGCCATAAACGCACCACGGTAAATGGTGCTTCAATGTACTTACCAGCAGCCTTGGTCATGTTCTTACCAAACTGCTTATCCTCACCAGATTTAACATATTGATTATATTCTTTAATCTGCGCTTTGAGTGCTTTAAGTGGCACATTGAAATGGGTCGCTAATTCATCAACCGACTCAAACTTCCAACCGACGTTATACTTAATCACCTTCTTGGTATTTGGATGCTTTTTAGAATCCTTATAGCTGGTGATCAGCAATGGAGGATATGGATTACCTTGCTCGTCACGACAACTTAACTCAGCATCGGCGCGTGTTTTACGGTCCGCAATTTCATTCATGAAACGCTTACCGGTTAAGCGGTTTACCGCCATTGAATGTGGGAAATTATAAATTGAGTAGTTAGACACATAGCCAAAACCCCCTTCATCAGGAGATGCCCATGGGCCAGATTGAATATGAGCTAAATGAACTGGCACCGCGCCTAAGCGGAACATTTCGTACATGCCTTCACCTGTTGCGCCGGGTGCGTTGGTACAACCCACTTCAGCAGTAAGTGTTGGATCTTGCGCCATACGTAAATTAACATTTTGAGCAAAACCACCAGTGGCCATGATCACCCCACGTTTCGCTCTCACATTAATCACTTTGCCTGGTTGGTCTTCTTCAAAGTGATAGTTTTGACGCATTTTAACGCCTAATACTTCACCTTTTTCACCGACTAAGAAGCCTTCAAACTTCGAACGGTTGTGGGTGTTAACACCTAACTCGCGGCATTTTTTAAGTAATGGCTGAGTGATCCCCGCGCCGCAACTTACGGTTGTTTGATAAGTACGAGCTACTGAGTGACCACCAAGTTGTTGTAAATAAGGATGATATTCAGAACCTGCATCTAAGGTCATTTGCAGTGCTTCAACAGCATGCTCTGCTACATGACGTAACAAGGCTTCATCTGCAATACCACGACCTGCTTTCATTTGATCGGCCACCATGCGCTCAACTGAATCGTCAACGCCTTCTTGTTGCTGCATTGGCGTTCCCGGCGCAGCAAACAGACCGCCATTAATGGCGGAGTTACCACCAAAGTAGGACATCTTTTCAAAAATATGCACATCTTTGGCGCCAAGCTTTTTCGCTTCGATTGCTGCTGCTAATCCGGCAAAGCCCGAACCAATAATCACAATTTCAAATTCTTCATCCCACTTAACACCTGCAGCTTTTTCTGATACTGCCATCGCAGGAGCAACCATTGCCGCGCCAGCTGCTACGCCTAAACCCGTGATAAATTTACGGCGTCCCAATAAGTCTATTTTAGTCATCGGTCATCACCCTTTTGTTTTGATTGACACCGATATAATAGAACTGGAATCGATTCCAAAATGGGAACCAATGTTAAATTATGTCGAAAGTGGTTATTTTTATGTCACTAATCAATTGTAGGTAGAGTTTTCAGGAAAAATGTAATGAGTAAATCATTTTGGAATGAGTTCCAAAAAACATAACCTTTATTTCACAGCGTACTGAACTGGGCAGCTTGTAACTAAGCTGTTAATACTAATTGTTTTTAGGTAACATTGTCTTTGAGGACGACCTCAGCAATTGCGCACAAGCCACAATTGATACCATAAGGGGACGGCCCCATCTGATAAACACAGATAGGAGCCCAAGATGTTCAAACCTCATTTTATTCTCGCCATCATTACGCTATTAGTCAGTCTATTCAATCCAGCACAAGCTACTGAGCAACCATCATCCCATTATGGCATCCACGGTATGACGTTATTTGGCGGTGAAGATGGCCTGTTTGCCTCACACTTACCCATGTACCACCAACCCCACAACGTGCAGATGATCATGCAGTTTCACTTTGTCGACATTCAAGTTGATAACGCAGTAAAAAAACAGCTGCAACAGCAGGCAACCCAGCCGCAACAACTATGGACTATTGTGCCGCAGCCATTTGATTTGATGACGCTAAAACCCACCATCGATAATGCGTTACCTCAGTTAACCATTGACGTGGTTGAAGGCCACTTTGAACGTGGTGGTGTCAGTCAATTCTTCGAGCAAGCCATTATGATTGATAAAATCATGTTGTTTTCGACCTTAGATATGCAACAAGGCCAACCAAAATCCAGCATTACTGATTATCTTAATATTGCTGCAAGCCCCACTAGCCCCAACCAGTTTTTAATTAAACGCTTAGAAAGTAGGCCTGAAGCCGACCATTTATTGCGGGTAACCAGCCATGACTTATCTGATATATCTCAAATCACTGTAGCAACGAGCTCAATGCATCCATCTGTCACTGAGATTATTGCAGCGCTTAATGAGCAAACAAATCAGCCACAATTACAACAAGGTGATGTTATTGAAGTCTATCTTGAGACTGGCGAGTTACAGTAATGGCCGCATTATCACTAGCGGCGATCAAACACCACAGCGCTGAAGGCCCGGGGCGTATTCAAGATTGGTGTGACAGTCACGGCCATCAGCTAACCTGTTTTATGGCGCCTTTAGGCGCGCTGCCTAAACTAAGTAGCTTTGATGGTATTATCATTCTCGGTGGGCCTACGGATGTGGCAGACAACCCGGCGTGGATGCAGGCCGAGCTTGAATTAATAAAGGATGCTATCGACATTGATATGCCGATTTTAGCCATTTGCTTAGGGGCGCAACTATTAGCCACAGCCCTGGGAGCCAGCCTGTATAAATTAGAACAGCCCGAACTCGGCTGGCATGAGGTTAAGCTGTTATCAAACGGATTAGTCGCTGAAACACTAATGGTGCCTCAATGGCATTTTTATGGGTTTGATTTTAATCAGCAAGCCCAAGAAAACAAGCCTATGAAACAAGTCAGTATTGAAGCCAGTTCAGTACTATGTCACCAGCAAGCCTTTCGCCACCAGCGTCAATTAGGGCTGCAGTTTCATCCCGAGTGGCATGAGCTACAAATACACGCCTTAATTGAACACTTTAAAGATGATTGCCCATTCGGTACAGAAACTAAGCCGCTATTGCAGCAGCAATTAGCGCTGTGGTTTATGTCATTATTGGACTCAATGTTTAAGCCTAATGACCACTAAGATTTTGTCGCTAGATTCTGCATTAACGATACTAGCACTGGCTAATAGTAATGTTGGGTATTAGTGGCTTATCTTTTTTCTTTTCCTGTTTGTGTTTATACATTCGTTGATCCGCTAGTGATAAGCACTCTGATTGATTTGCTGTTTCAAAGCTTGTGGCAATACCAAAACTTAAACCTATATTCTTCCACCTAGTTCGCTGTAATTCCTGCTCTGTTTTGAGCAGTGCTACTGACAATTGCGAAATCACTGAAGCTGTTTGTTGAAGATTTGTAATTTCAGCCACCAAAATAAACTCATCACCTCCAGATCTGAAAATAGTTCCCAAACCTTGAAGTTTTTGTTGAATAAGATTGACTGTGGAAATTAATAATTTATCGCCTTCATCATGGCCAAATGTATCGTTAATCTCTTTAAAACCATCAAGATCAATAAATGTTAGACAATAGCCCCCAGTTAGCTTGGCGAGCTTTTCATTTTGAGCATAGCGATTGCCTATTTTTGTTAATGGGTCTATCCGAGAAATAGTATAACTGCGATGATAGTCCTTCTGTTTTATTTGCAACCATTCAGTCAATGATAACAAAATACAAATACAATCAATTGTTAATGCAACTTGCACAATCAATTCTGTAGAGATATTCCAATCAAGTTTTAGGGCATGAGATAAAACATAAGCAAACAGAGACAAGCCATATAACAGGTTACCTATTAAATAATATTTGGCTTTAAAATCCAAAGTGGTGAGCATAAAGATGCCTGTCCCGATACTTATTGGGATCCATACAGCTGCAATAATATGGGATATTAAGAAGCTGTTATTAAAGGATAGAAAAGGCATCAATAAGCCAAGAGTAACGCTGACTATTGATAATAAATTAAATAGCTTTGCGAATTTACTATGCTCCTGAGGGCAATTAAACAGTAGCTTAGTAAATTGACTTGCAGAAGCGATAGCAAACGGAAATATCATGATGCCAATATAAACAGGGTTAAAAGCGCTGACACTAAACAGCTGCCCGAAACTTCCAGAGGCAACAAGCCAACCTAAACCATGAAAACCAACATATCCGGCGCAGGCTAAGGTCACTAAATATCGGGTTCTGAAATAGATAAAACATGCAATTAAAGCGAGTGTAATCATCACCGAGAAAGCCATAGTATTAATGCTATTGGTAATAAATTGTTTGTTATAGAAAGCCGCTTTACTATAAATATTAACGTCTACCGGTGTGGCGAATTTTTTGGCTTGTATAAAAATCCACAGTACACCACGCTCTTGTTGACTCAACATCAGTGAGAAGGTTTGTGAATGAGCTAATTTAGGGTTTGTACCAGTTATTTGCCCAAAGCTTGCTAAAGCAACAACTTCACCTTGCTCTGACTGCCAATATGCAGTCCCTATGTCTAAGTAATTTGTATATAAATTCACAAACCGAGTGTGCTGAATATCACGACTATTGGCTAGTGGTATCCTTGCCACAAAAGCCCCGTTTCCTCCCAAGGTAGAAGTCACTTGCTTGGCATCGGCATATAAGAGCACTAGATCGGTAAATCGAGGATCTGAAATCAGGGGCGAAGTTTTATACCAGAGATTTTCCTCAACAATTTCAATTTTATCGCGTTCATCTAACGTAACATAAGGGCTAGCACTTACCGTACCAACGGCAAGTGAGATAAGAAAACAAACAAAAAGTGCGGTAATTCTTGCTATATTATTGATAAAATTTAGTCCTTTAAATTTATTTTTATTCCGCATAACATACGTGTTATTAAATTTAATTGTAGCTGCTAATTATATATTTCGTAGCGGAAACCTTTTACTTTGTTAAGCTCTAATAATGGTTTTATTCCTAATCAGTTAACTCTACGCTCTATGCCACCATGAAACGTTAGCCAGCTCAAAAATTAACAGTTAAATAAAACGCTCACAAACCAGACTATTACAACAAGCTCATCCCAAACAAAATTTGCGGTAGATCTTCACTTTCTATTATCTATTATCTATTACGCTAAGCTAACTACCAACAAAATACTGAATTATAATGGAATAATATAAAAAGCTAGTTTAGATGAGTACGGCTCAGTTGCCAGTTGATTACTCTTCATAACAATAATAAAAGTAAGGACACATAGAACATGTACCAGAATAAACAAGCTATCGCATTAGGAACTCTAGTATTTATGACCTTCACAGGGGTCATCATATTGATCTTAGCCTTGTGGGCTTGGCCAAAATACAACGTCTACAAAATGGAACTCAATGGACAGGCAGCGTTAAAAGAAGCCCAATGGTCAAAACAGATCCTTATTGAAGAATCCAAAGCCAGAGAACAAGCAGCTTTAATGCAAGCTAAAGCGAGAGTCACACTTGCCGAAGCAGAAGGTAAGGCGCTAATTGTTCGAGCAAAATCTGAGGGCGCAGCTGATATCGAACTTGCCAAGGCTGCAGCAGAAGCCAACAAGATCATTGGTGAATCATTAAAAGATAATGAAGCTTACTTACGTTATATCTGGATAAAAGGCTTACAAGACGGCAGTGGCGAGCGGATTTATATCCCTACCGAAGCGGGAATGCCAATTTTAGAAGCTGGCAAAGCTGGAAGCTAAATAATTTGCTGTAATTTCAGTGTTCAATATACTCAAGAGAAAACAAAAAAGAGGATTATTAATCCTCTTTTTTAGGTTTAGATGCTAGCCCAAGTCTGAGCTAGTACAGTTAATTAGCCTTCGGCGCTAAAGCCTCTGAATTTTTACTACCATTTGCTGTTACTGGAGGCATATTACTTTGCTTAATTGCGCTGCGAGTTGCATCAGTTAAGAAGTTTTCACCACTCACTAAGTCATTTAACGTGCCAGATTTTGAGTCTACCAACCCAAGCTCTTGCAGCATTGAGTCTACCAGTGGTGCATTGGCACGATAATTAAGCGCTGCCGAGGTAATTTGCTCCGCCATACCTGACGTTCCTGTTGCTACGCTAGCATCGTTACCAGGCCCAGCACCATGGTAGCCTTGAAGAATCTTAATACCATCTATATTTTCTAAAGGTTTAACGGCATTAGCCACGATTTCAGGCAGCACTTTTAATATCGCGAGGGCTTTTTGCAGCTCAATTTGCTCATCTTTCAAGGTGTTTTCAGCTTCATACAAAGCTTGTTTACCAGCAGCTTCTACAGCAAACACTTTTTCATCTGCTTCTGCTCGCAGTTTCTTTGAATCTGAATCTGCTCTTGCTTCAGTTAATATCGCAATGGCTCTATCTTCAGCAGCTTGTTTCTCTGCCGCAGCTTGAACTGTCACCCCGACAGCTTCTCGCTCAGCTTCTTTCTTAGCGTCAATCACTTCAATTTCTTTACGACGGTTTGCTTCAGCAACCTGTCTTGCAGTAATAACCGCTTCTTCTTTTTCCACTTTGTCTTTTTCAGCACCTGCAGCTTTGGTTCTTGCTGCTGACTCTTCTTCTGACTTCACTGCGACAGCAATTTGCTTATCTTGTTCAGACACTTCAATGTCGCGCTGTTGTTGAATTTGCGCCTGAGCAAGAGCCCTTTTCTTATCAATTTGACGAGTTTCAATGTCTTTTGATTTCTCAATTTCAGCGGCTTCAATGGCTTGTTCTTTTGCAATTTCAGCTTCACGCTCTTCACGCTCATTACTCTCACGGGTTTTGGCAATTTCAGCTTTTTGATCCGCACGTTTAAAAGCAATTATTTGCTCTTGGTTTAGGCGTGCTTCCTCTTCTTCTTTTTTTATTTCTAGAGATTGGCGCTCAGCTTCTAAGTTTCTGCGCTGGATTTTTACGCGGTTTTCTTGTTCAATATCATTGGTTTCTTTACGTTTTTCTTCAATAATTTTAGCCAGTCTTGCGCGGCCTTCAGCATCAAAGGCATTATTTTCATTAAAGAATTGCAGGTCAGTTTGGTCAAATCCTGTTAGTGATACTGACTCCAGTTCTAAACCATTTTTCTCTAGATCATTAGCAACACTTTGTTGTACTTTTTGCACAAAGTCAGTTCGTTGTTCATGCATTTCGGTCATGGTCATTTCAGCAGCAACGGCGCGTAGTACATCAACGAATTTGGACTCCATTAGCTTCTTAAGCTCTTCCACACGCATGGTTCTTGTACCCAGCGTTTGCGCTGCCATAGAAATGCCTTCTTGGCTTGGGGCCACACGCAAATAAAAATCTGCTTTAACGTCCACTCGCATTCTGTCTTTGGTGATCAACGCATCTTTTTGGGTTTTCTCGACTTCAATACGTAAGGTATTCATATTGACTGGAATGGTTTCATGCAACACAGGTAGGCAAATAGTACCGCCGTCTTTTACGACTTTTTCGCCACCAAAACCGGTACGTACAAAGGCAATTTCTTTTGAGGCGCGAATGTATAATTTAGCGAAGATTAATCCGATGGTGATAAAAGCAAGGACTGCTATACCGGCCATGATTAAGATAAACATGGTATTTGAACTTGAAGATATTTCTAGGGCGTCCATTTCTATTCCTTTAATAATTACAAATGATGGTTCTATCCGTGATTTAATTTTTGAAGCTTATTGATATTTCAGTGTTGAAACTTATTGCTTAAAACGGCTCAAGCCTAGCGACTAGCCAAATACTGCCAGACTTACGTAGCAATACGACCTGTTCATTTTGACTAAAGCTTTCTTCTGCGAATTCTGGCGCCACCATCACATAATGTTTCTGAGAATGTTGATCTACCAGTACCGCTTCTGCAGGACTATTTAGTTTGGCGGTGCCGACTGTAATTTTGGCTGACAGACCACTAAAACTGTCTGTAGATACCGCTAGTGACTCATTTTTAGGGAGAATTCTTGTCAAAGGTCGCCCAAGTATTGAGGTACTAAAAAGACTCGCGATCAGCACTATAGGCGTACTGATTATTGGGGAGGTTAAGTGGCCAGCATAAACGTAGCTCAAGAAATTTAAACTGTAGCCTAGGAGCGTAAAGCTGGTTAACAACAGCACTAACCAAATAAGTAATGGCAACTTATTAAGGCAAAGCCAACCCAGTAACGGCGTTAACCCTGTTTGAGCAACATCAATGCCTGCATCAAAATCTAAATCGATTGGGGATATGTGATCTAACAGGCTGGAAATACTGAAACCAATGACTAAGCCAACTCCCTCTAAAACAGCTAGGGTCAGCACTAAAGTCAATGCTATCGCATAGGGTGTATTGGCATTGATTAATAAAAATTCGAGCATAACTGTATTCCTTTACAGCAAACACCAAGCATCTAAATAGCGAATAGATGGTGTTAAATGAGGGTTTAAAGTCGTTTTGCATTAAAACGCTATTAACTCTCCAAAATTCAAGATTAACAACAATATCAGAACAAAAGTATCAGAACAAAAGTATTTGTAAACAGTCACCTAATTGATTTATCACTCAAGTGAATCTGCAAGTGCTAGCTAAAGCGGTCAAATTGCCCTTTGCAGAGAATTTGACGCCTATTAACAACAGCGCTAGCTTTCTTCACACAAGGCTTTACCCGCAGCGTAGCAGCTTGGCTGGCGTGGACACACGGCGCCGCGAGAGCAAATCACCCGAGCATCATTGTCTATGCCGCGCTCAATCCAATTGATATTCAGAATTTTAGCCACACTGGTTAAATCAGCTTTGATGTGTTTTGGAATGGCCACCAAACCGCCATTATCAACACAGGCTTTCTTTAAATCGGCGGTAATGGATTTTGCATCCTTGCCTTGGGCTTCAATGGCAGGGTTGAGATCAATGCCCGCACATAGCACATGTGGATTGCCTGCAGAATCATCAACTTTGATTGATTCGCAACAGTAAATTCGCGGCTCGTTACCGACATTTAAAATCGAGATCTGCGCCGAGGTGCCATCAGTGCTAGGTTCATTAATTTTTCTAAACACTGCCCAGTGATGACATGGATCTTCAACAATGCGCATATTGCCCCACGGCAGTGGAATACCATTGCCACGATAAACCGCTTTTAGCTTTCCTGGCGCATAGGCATCAAAGTAATGCCAGTGTGGATAAGGTGACACTACCGTCATGCGGCGCATTGCCACTGATGCTGACACTTGCAGTTGTTTATGTACCGCAATTTCATAGCCATGACGGTCGAGTAATTGTCTAAATGGCACCTTGGGACATAATAAAGCGCCAGCAAAAAAGCTCGATTCAAAATCACGCCATGCATGCAAAATATCTTGAGCATTAAGGGTATTTGATTGCATTGAGCTGTCATCATCAATTTCTACCCGACGCCCTGAGGTCATCACACTTTTAAGGCCATCTTTATTGTGTAAAACACAATGGCCAATATGCACCGCCAAGTCATATTTTAATCGCGGTACATTGGCTTTCAGGGCTTTATTAATATAAATCGTCGCTGGCGGCTCAAAAAATGAGGTGGTTAATCGGGCTGAACTTGCGCCAGTTTCATCGATCACTTCTGTGGGGATTTCATCAATCCACTTGATTTTAAGCCCCATACTTTTAGCGATATTAAGCATTTCTTCAGCCGCTAGAGGCAGTTGTTTTTTACCAATATCTTCAGCGGCTCGTTCTAAATCTGGGAAGTGATTTTGATGATGCTCTTGATGGGCGCGAATAAGTAACTGGGCAAATTGCCTGCCTGATGTACCTGTTTGCGATAACATTTCTGGAATGGCAATTTGCAATATATCATTTGAAAACAAGAAACTAGGCTCAAGCGGCATACCGCTAACACCGCCATGACGGCCTTTTTCAGGGGTGATTGACTGCTCTTCTGGCATGTCATCTAAAAACCATTCCACATCTTTTTGAAACACGGTTGCGATCACGGCCAGCATTCCTGCACTGGGGACACGTTTACCGCGCTCTATCATCGAAAGGTACGACACTGACGGCGCCGAACTGGAATCCACTCGAATACATCGAGCGGATAAATCTTCCATGGTCAGGTGATTGCGTTTACGTAAATTACGAATCTTAGTGCCAAGGAAATGTGACTTTCTCATCAAGCTTTGATCATTGCGCATTTTGTAAAATTCACAGTGTAAAATTTTTATTGTGAAATTGTAGTGAAAAATACACTAGACTACAAATTAAGCAATCGGGAAACAGTGTTTGTTTTAACAAAACCCGTTTAAGCCAGTAAATGTTAAACCAGTACGCAGGGCATTAATTGCTGAAAACAACCAGCAAGTGCCGACATCAAACGAAGAGGATAAGGTTATGATTATGACTACTATGAACCACAACACAGCCGCTCACGACCTTAACAGCTTCATTGAAGAACAAATTGTGGCCACCAGCACTAATGCAGATAAAATCACCAACGCGAAAATATTTTTAGATAATAACTTTCCATTGGCTAGCGGGACTCATGCCGATGTAAGTAGCTACGTGATTTACTACACTCATCTGCTAGCATTTATGAAAGATGGCAGCCAATGTGGATTGCAAAATCCTTGTCAATTTGTGGCGTTAACTGGTCATAAAAGCGACCCAACATCTATCGTGTTAAAAAATAACGATACCCATGTTGAAGTGAGCTTTGACCGAAACGGTGAACTGGGTGCTAACGACCCAGCGCATATTGAAGATATTCAAGTGGCACTGCCGATTAAGAATTTACCGACACCTTACAAGCAATGGGTAAGCATGCTGCATTCACGTTGTTTACCAACTGAAGGTAACTGCAAAGTGTTTACCGCCAAAGATGGCAGTGACTACGCTATGCATCAGCGTTAATTGTTACTCTCTATATCGCTTAAGATAGCAAAAATAGCCCATTAAAAAAGTCCAAGCTGTATTCATACAGCTTGGACTTTTTTATTTCTGGCATTTGTACTAAAACTAAACTCAAGCTTTATGCCAGATTCAAGCCACACCGAGTTTAGAGCTATGCCAGAGTTAAGTAAACCCTAAAACTCTTGGTTCATCTTTGCTAAGCAGCTTTGTAAAACTTGTAGATGTTCTGGGTCGATATTGCGGCTCAAGTCAGCCACTAAATCTAAATGTAATTGATTATGCTGGCGATGAATCACTTGCCCGGCTTCTGTTAACACCACCACTATCGAACGTCTATCATCGGGGTGAGCGCAGCGTTCAATTAGCTGAGCTTGGACTAATTTATCCACCTGAACAGTTAAGGTGCCAGTGGTTATCGCCAGCTTTTGCGCCAACTCCTTCATGCGTAAAGGACCATGATTGCCCAACACTTCAATGGTATGGGTTTGCGCCAGTGAATAGCCGGTTTCTTTTACCACCGATTGCTCCCAAGAAGCCATCTTGTCGTAAAATTCAGTTAGTAAGTGATTTAGGTTTTGTAGATTTTTCATTATTTAACAGGATGAACCTCAAGGGTGAGATGATTAATTTTATCAAAATTCGCCAATAATTGTTTGTATTCAGCAATGCTTTTATCAACATGAGACTCAAGAATGATAGCCGCCGAGTAATGATCGCCACTGATTTTCCATATATGCATATCTTTGATGCTGGCAAAGGGCTGTAATGCTTGTGTTATCGCCTGACGATAATGCTGATCAATATTTTCATCCAGTAACACTGGGCTAGTTTGCTTTAATAGCCCTAAGGTCCACTTACAAATCACCACAGCGCCCACCATACCCATTACCGCATCAAGCCAGTTCCAGCCATAAAACTTACCAAAAATAAGCGCCACAATAGCCAGTACTGAGGTCAATGCATCGGCTAACACATGTAAATATGCCGCCCTTAAGTTGTGATCGTGATGCGGCTTATGTTGGTGATCATGCTGATGTTCTGCTTGCGCGGTTTCATCGCGGGAATGGTTATGTGAGTGCTGATGTGAATGATGATGTGAGTGGCTATCGGAATGAGCATGCCCGTGGGAATGATCATGGCCATGATGATGATCGCCAAGCAAGAACATGCTGACAACATTTACCGCCAAACCAATAAAGGCCACCATAATCGCTTCATTAAATTGAATATTTTGCGGGTTAAACAGACGGTGAATCGACTCTGCCATCATCAATAACGCCACTACCCCAAGCACTATCGCGCTGGTGTAACCACCTAATACACTGACCTTGCCAGTACCAAAGGAAAATTTATCACTGCCAGCATGTTTTCTAGCATAGCGATAAGTAAATAAGGTGATACAAAACGCCGCAGCATGTGTGCCCATGTGCCAACCATCGGCTAGTAATGCCATTGAACCGTACATCGTACCGGCGACAATTTCTACCACCATAGCGGTAACGGTTAAGATCAACACGTACAGGGTGCGCTTCTCACCTTTATTGTGCAACGAACTAAATTGATGATGATGTTGATTTAAAAATTTCAAAAGCCATCTTTGTTTGACAATCAAACTATTTGTCATAAATAGTATTTTGACCATCAAGCAATGTCAATATACTCGTGAACAATAAAGCTGTGATTTTAGCGGCGATTAACAACAGGTAGCCGTTGAAATGCAGCATAATTAAAAACTTTCAGTTCAATTTAATCGTGCCATGGCAATCTAGTTGTTACACTCAAGCATCGACGCTGCGGGCAGACTTGGTGACGGCTGTCACAAGAGTTCGCCATAAACCGCTGCAACATTTAATTTCAGAGATCATCAAAGCCTCATGACAACTGCTTTTTCTTCGCGCTTTAAACTGTGGCTATTTATTGTTGTTGGCTTAGTTTGCTTAACGCCTGTTATCTCTTCTCCTGTTGCCTTGCTAATGGGTTTCACCCTTGCCAGTATTGGCATGGTGCCAAGCCATATTGACTTAAATAAGCTCACTAAAAAGTTATTAGCCTATTCAATTGTTGGTTTAGGTTTTGGAATTAATTTACCTGAAGCGCTTGCTGCCAGTAGTCATAATCTTGGCTTAATCGTCGGCTCTATTTTTTTTACACTCATGCTCGGCATTGGTTTAACCCGATTAATGAAATTAGAAGTTAAGACGGGCCATTTAATCAGTTGCGGCACAGCGATTTGTGGCGGTAGCGCGATAGCCGCAGTCGCGCCTGCTATTAATGCTAAGAACGATCAAATTGCGGTTTCACTGGCATGTATTTTCCTACTCAACTCTGCTGCATTATTTTTATTTCCCACCATTGGCCATGCGTTATCACTTAGCCAATATGATTTTGGTGTTTGGAGTGCGATTGCCATTCACGATACTTCATCTGTGGTTGGCGCCGCCTCTGTTTATGGTGATGAAGCCCTTAAAACCGCCACTACCATTAAACTGGCTAGAGCGCTTTGGATCATTCCTATCGCGTTATTGAGTGCAATAATTTTTGACGGTGATAAATCAAAAATATCTATCCCGTATTTTATTGGCTTTTATTGCTTAGCCATTCTTATTGCTTACTTTATTCCACAAGGCCAGCCCGTTTATAACGTGCTGTTTAGCGTATCCAAGCAGTTGCTTATTGTGTGTTTGTTTTTAATTGGCGCTGGTATCACGGTCAGTAAAATGCGCGCTAATGGGCCAAAACCGTTAATGTTGGGGATCATATTATGGCTGGCGATTGGCAGTACATCACTTGGGTATATTTTATTGACGGGAGATTAACTTGAGTAGCTGTTGCGGCAATGTCTGCGCGAAATGCTGTTAAAGGTCTTGTTGGTTATTCTGCTGCTTAATAACCTCTGACTGTTCTTGCTGAATATCAGGTTTAGCTAACGCCAGTGCAATCAGGCCACTAAATGCTAGTAGCTCAATCACAGCGCGGGTTAAACCCGTTGTTTGCACCGAGGCAACAATGGCAATAATGCACAGGCAAACTATCGCGCAGGCTTTAATGATTTTTGAATTTAGCAGCCGAAACATAATAATGAGATAACAACCTTTCTGAATATGAAAGGTTATTATCGGAACTGTCCGTTTAAGCCGCCAATATCTATTTTTACTATGTTATACAATTACAGCGACGGTTTACTGGTATGACGCTTGTTAACGCTACTGGCCATTAACCAATGACTGGCAATTGAAAACACACAATAAGCACTAAAATAATAAAAGCCTATTTCAAAGTGGGCAGTGGTTGTCAATAGTTCGCCCATACCGGCAGAAGCATTGCCCGCCATATAAACTATGATTAGCGCCACCACAAATACATCTGCCATTGACCACTTTCCAATCGCACCAATGAATCTCATTAATCCATATTGCAACGGCTTAAATATTGGCAGATTGACCATCAACATAGTCAGTAACTTAATCGCCGGAAAAACGATACTGAATAAACCCACTAATGCTGCAACTAAAATATTATTGGATTGATATAACTCATTGACGGTATCAACAATACTGCGGGTTTTATAAAAAACCTCTACCTCTCCTTCAATATTATCAAACCCGAGCATACTCACCGCCATATCCAGCATACTGCGGGCATTACTGCGGTTATCTTCAGATAAGCTTTCGGTAAACATGGTCACGCCGGCTTCAACTAACTCCGACTTTTCGATGGAGCCTTGGATGGTCAAAATGGGTTGAGTCACCCCGGGAATTAATAGCGCCAGCGACAGGATTATCACAACAATGCTCAGTAGCGACTTCATCTACAACTCCATGGTATTGAGATTGGTATTGGCTAATAAAAAGGGCTTGGGTCCACAGCTAATGACCGTGGCGATACACCGCGGTCAATATTGAGGTTACATTTGCGTAAATCAACTAAGGTAACTTCGGTATAGCGCTGATGCTTTTGTGAATAAAAGCATTTTACCACTGGATGTAACGCATCTCTGCCTGCTGACTCCCATACAATGCCCACACGTTCATCAGACAGTTGCACTAATGAGCCCACAGGGTAAATGCCCACACAGCGGATAAATTCGTACACCAATGTTTGATCAAGATGGAACGGGGTCAAACTCATTAAAATTTTAAATGCAGCAGCTGGGCTCATGGCTTCTTTGTAGCAGCGGGTCGCGGTAAGTGCATCATAAATATCCACAATACAACTCATACGCCCATGTTGCGGGATCTCGTCGCCTTTAAGGCCTTTGGGGTAACCTTTGCCATCAAGCTTTTCATGGTGCATCAAACACACATCTTTACTCACCTGAGATATCTCTTGGGTATCACTCATGATGTCGATGGCATACACCTGATGCATCTTGATAAGTTCAAACTCTTCTGCCGTTAATTTACCTGGCTTGTTGAGTATTTTGTTATCCACTTGCACCTTGCCAATATCATGCAAGATCCCACCCACAGCAAGCTCTTTAAGCAGTGAGGCATCAAGACCTAGGTGCTTACCAAAGGTCACTAGCAAAAATGCCACGTTAACTGAATGCTCAAGTAAATAAGCATCTTTGGTTCTTAATGCTGACACACACCTAAGTGCATCGGCATCATCCATCACCGACTCGAGCATTTTGTCGGCCACATCTTCAAATGGTGCCACCTCGACAGCCTTGCCTTGGTAGGTTTCAGACAATACTTTACGCACTAATGTTTTTGCTTCAGTGAGGATTTTTTTAGCTTGAGTTTGTTTATATTCTCGGGTGTTGGTTATCTTTTTTACCAGTGGGGAATTGGGCTTTTTCTTTAAACCGCAGCCATCAGCTGAACGCTCAACATCAACCCATACGGTTTTAATACCGGCTTTGGCAAGCTTTACCATGGCGTCTTTATGCTTGATCTGCCCAGCATTACTAATCGCCACTTTGCTATCATTGCGATCAATCGCCACCACAAACATCCCCAGACTTAAGCGCTCTACCGGAATACGGATAATGTCTTGGGACTCAGGTAATACCGTCATTGATGGGGAACTCTCCTAAAAACCTTAATATCATGTAAATAATTGCTAACATGTTGAGTTTTATGTGCCCGACATGTAATTATTAAAAATGCATTTTATCCTTTTTAAGCAAAATTAACTAAAATAAATATAGCAAAGTGTAAGCTCATGTAAAAATAACGCAGCCAATGATAAGTAAGTTTAAAAACAGCCTAGTAACTGATGATATAAGCCATTATGATCACAGCATCGATGCCTGAAGATTGACAGTTTTTGAACCCTTAACTAACTTAAGGCATAATTCATATAAATCCTTTTACGCTTTTTCATTTCAATTATTTGAGATATTGACTCTGGAGTCTGCATTGGCTGGCCATATTTTTTTTGAGCACTTTAACGAGTTAATCAAAAAGTTACACGCTATGAAGTTGGCTCACGTCAAAGAGCCGATTGTGCAGGTCTCAGTAGAAGCTAAATCCTTGCCGTTATTATCTTGGTTAGGGGCGCAAACTCAATATCCACGCATATATTGGCATGCCCGTGACAAACAAGAAGAAGTGGCCGCTGTAGGCGCCTGCAAAGACTTCAAGCAAGAACAAGAAATTAATGACGAGCTACTGGCATCGATTTACCAATCCCAGCGTGGAAAAAGCAGTAATCAAGATATTCGCTACTACGGCGGCGTCGCCTTTGACCGCACCGTAGAATGCTGGCCTGAATTTGGCCGCACTCGCTTTGTGCTGCCTCGCATAGAACTGCGCCGTCATGACAACATCATCAAAATTTTAGTAAATTTAAATTTTGAAGATAATAGTCAAGATGATGAGTGTAATGCGGCCATTGAAGCCATCAATCAGCTCAAACCAGCCAAACCATTGTCACCACCTAATAAACTGCCTTTAATGGGCCGCAGTGACTTGCCAAATTACCCACGCTGGAAAGAATTGGTTGAGCAAGTGACTAACCCTAAATTTAATGCCACCACCCCTAAAGTGGTGCTATCGCGCCAAACTCAGTTAGAAATTAATGATGTGGTCGATCCTTGGATGGTATTAGCCTGCTGGCAAGGGCGCAACCCCAACAGCTTTCAATTTGGGTTTCAATTTAGCCCTGAGCGCACCTTTATTTCATGCTCGCCTGAGCGTTTATACTTACGCCGCCAAAAAGAGTTATTTACCGAAGCCCTTGCCGGAACAACTGTGCGCGGTTTAAACCAAGAAGAAGATGATTTTCTTGCCAATCAGCTACTAGAAGACAGTAAAAACAGCAATGAAAACCAACTGGTTAGGCAGCAAATTGTTGATGTACTCACGCCATTAAGCCATTACGTTGGTGCGGATGAGTCTGCCAAAATTTTTAAATTAACTCATATTCAGCACTTACATCGCTCTATTCGCGCTGAATTAAAAGCCGGTGTTAATGACTTTCAATTACTTCAAGGTTTACACCCAACCCCTGCCGTGGGCGGCTTACCGCGAGAATCAGCATTAAACTTTATCCGTCAACGTGAAGGCTATAATCGCGGCTGGTATGCGGGCGCATGTGGTTATTTAAATAAGTACGAGAGTGAGTTTTCTGTTGCCATTCGCTGCGCCTTAATTGAACCAGGGCGAATTAATCTGTTTGCTGGCGCGGGGATTGTTGCCGGTTCAGATCCACTGGCTGAATGGCAAGAATTAGAAAATAAACTCACCACTATTTTGTCCATTTTAGTTGAGCTGTAACCCAACTAAATAATCAACCAATTAAACAATCACTTAAAAGTCTTTCTGCACATAAATGTGCCGCTGACGGCTGGGTTTTAGTCACAAATAGCGCATTTGCGCTCCCTTGCTAGTTGCATCTTATTTTTTGCTCACTATAATGCGTCCTCCTTGGCGAAAATGACACCACTCAATAAACTCTTTGAGCAAGTTAAAGTCAGCTAAAATATATAATCAGCAACGCCAAGTACATAGATATACGGGTTCCCTCACCCCGTCTAACCCAATAAAAAAGGCCATAACATGTTAATGCTCTCTCAGGCGCAATGTCGCCGTGCACTGATGTTTCTTGTCAGTTTTCATATCATCATTATTTGCGCAAGCAACTATTTGGTACAACTCCCGTTTCAGATTTTTGGTTATCACACCACTTGGGGGGCGTTTAGCTTTCCCTTTGTCTATTTAGCCACAGATTTAACCGTCAGAATATTTGGCCAACAAGCGGCTCGCAGTATTATTTTCAAAGCCATGTTACCTGCATTGGTGATCTCCTATGTCATGGGGGTGATTTTCCATCAAGGGGTTTTCCAAGGCGCTGATTCATTAGCCCAGTGGAATCAATTTGTGTTCCGTATCGCACTTGCCAGCTTTGTGGCTTACTTAGTCGGACAGTTAATGGATATCACTGTATTTGCTAAATTGCGTAAAGCTAAAGCCTGGTGGGTAGCCCCTGCCGCATCGACTCTATTTGGTAACTTGGTTGATACTGTCGTGTTTTTCAGTATTGCATTTTACGCCTCATCAGATCCGTTTATGGCAAGTCACTGGCCTGAAATTGCCACGGTCGATTACGCCTTTAAACTTATGGTTAGCTTAGGGTTATTTTTACCTGCATATGGGGTATTACTGAAAGTGCTCACTGATAGATTGGTTTTAACTGATACAACCCGCGCCTCTTCCGCGCTCTAATGTCGATAAATCACCGCTAGCCACTGCTGACAAAACACACTTTCTAGTGATTTTTTAAGCTATGCCGCATTATTAACTGGTACGATGAGTTAACATGCGGCGATATTTTCGCTGTTGTTAGCTCAATATCAGCCGAGCTGATATTGAAGCCACATGGCCCGACTAAAAGTAAATCTTACATGCTAACTATCCAAATTGAAGCTCATACTGAGCTAACTACTGAGGTGGCTAATCATATTGCCGCTATCAGTGCCCGTATCAACGAACTCGATCGCGCTCAAACTATCGAATCATTACATAGCAAATTAGACAATCAAGCTTGTTTGATTTTATTAGCTTATGTTGAGGGCGAACTTGCTGGGTTTAAAATAGGATATCAACTTGATAATAAGCGTTTTTACAGCTGGCTTGGCGGAGTTGATGCTGATTTCAGGCAACTTGGTTTAGCAAAATCTATGCTCGAGTACCAAGAAAAGTGGGCGACAGAGCAAGGTTATCAACGCCTTGAAGTTAAAACTCGCAACCAATTTAACGCCATGCTGACGATGTTGGTCACTAACCAATACCACATTACGCAGGTTGAATCAGCCACTGACTCGGCAGATAACAAGTTGTTTTTGCATAAAGAATTAGCTTAACAACCAAGATAGGCAGTGTCGATTTGAACGATAAAAGTTATTCGACTGCCTCAAAGAGCTCGCAGAGCATTTGTAAAGGGTTTGTAAAGTTGAAAATAATTTAACTAACAAGTTGCAAATCTAAATGATAATGATTACTATTCATGCGCGTTCCAAAACTCAGTTCTTATTAATAGCTTCATCTCCTATTAATACCCTCTGAGTCTGCAAGCACGACATTGCTCATACACTCTTAGTGGCCAGGCTCATCACCTGGCTTTTTTTTATCTGCGATTGACTCAATTGCAATCTGAATTCCTCAACCAAGCCACTAAAGCTCACTAGCGAAAACACTCACACAACACGCTATAAATATATAAAAATCAGTTGATTAAGCAAAGTTAAATACTATAAGCCACTAATACTCATTTCTATAAGTTACTATGATCAACGCTATAAGCAACTAATACCATAAACAGCTAAGAGTCACTATTTAAGCGGCTACTGTCTTCAAAATGCAGTCCATCATAGGGATTATTTTCTTGTTCTTCTTTCGCCTTATGATAAAGCCCGATAGTAAATACCGTACCTTTACCTAGGGTCGACTTCACCTCAATGGTGCCACCAATGCGCTTAATAATGCCGTAACTGAGCGATAAGCCTAAACCAGTACCATCTTTACGGGTGGTGTAAAAAGGGTCAAAAATACGACTCAAGCGCTCAGGTTTAATCCCCATGCCTTCGTCTTCCACTTCAATTTTCACGCCGACAATCTCGTCATGTTCAAGCCAATCATTAGCTCTGACCCAAATACGCCCTTTACTTTCAATGGCGTGGGCAGCGTTAACTACTAGATTAATGAGCACTTGTAAAATTTGCGGCTGATTCACTTGCACTGTGCATTGGGTATTAATGTCTTTGATGAGCTCCACTTCTTGCTTTTCAATCGAATGCCTAACCAGTACTAACATTTCTTCGATCATCGGTTGCACAGGGTGCATTTCAAGCGGCGCATTAAACTCACCGGGGCGACTGTACTGCAACAAGCTGCGAATAATGGTACTTATTCGACCAACCTGCTGAATAACTAATTCAATTTCTTCTTCAACAGCAACAGCCTTACTGCCAAGCTCATACTTCATTAGTTCCATATTGCCTAAAATTACCGCGGTAGGATTATTAATTTCATGGGCAATACCGGCTGTAAGCTCCCCTAAGGCGGTTAACTTTTCATTGGTGACCAGTTGATGTCTTGTTTCATTTAGCAAGGCCACGTTACGTTGCAGCTCTTCGGTTTTATCTTGCAAGCTACGGGTACGTTGCTCCACTTTCACTTCAAGCTGCTCTGCCGCTAGCTGAATTTGGTTATTACGCCGCTGCAGTAAGTCCAGCATGTGGTCAAATTGCTCAGCCAAATTAGATAGCTCATTATCATGCTCTAATCCCAGCTCGCCGATACGTAAGTCTCGGCCTGACTGCACCGCTTTTACCACATGATGAATGCGCTCAATGGGCTCAAGTAAGCTATTAGCCCCTCGATAAACCAAGAAACCAGACACCAACAACACCAGCATTAAAATGGTGCCAAGCTCGAGGATATTGAGAATATAGGTGTGTATAAAAGGCGACTCAGAAAAACCTGAATAAATCATCCCAATACGTTTACCACGAATATCTTTAAGGGGTGAGTAGCCTGAAATAAACCAGTCATTTAATACAAAGGCACGGTCAACCCACGACTCCCCTTCAACCAAGACTCTCTGGCGCACATCTTCTGACACTAAGGTGCCTAATGCCCTCGATTGGCTCGCTGTTTCATGGGTCGAAAATAGATCCATAGGCACATTGGTACTAATGCGGGCATTATCAAGAAAAATAGTCACAGTACCAATTGAGCGCTCAGGCAAGGTGCCCTCGTCGTACACCAAGTCTCGAATATGATCGACTATAACCGTGTTGCGATTAAATAAAATCCCACCATCAAGATACCAATTCACTTGGCCATTTTCATTTAATATGGGCAATAAACTCCGGCTTAACATGCCACGTGTTTCTTCACTTTTGGTGGGCTCTTGCGCCCTTAAAGTAGCCGATATAGGAATGCGGGCGATACTGGCTAAATCGGGGTCGAGACGAGCCAAACGCTTGGCTGATAACACCATCAAACCAGACAAGGGTTGTTGCTGTTGGATTTTGGGTAACATTATCCGCAAATCGGGATCGGCCGCGGCTTGCTCAACTTTGATTAGCCTTAATATATCAAGTTGTAAAAACTGCTTTTGTTGTTCCAGGTATTGATTAATTTTGTCTATCTGGGATGAGTCGCCCTGCTTGATTTGCTGGAAGGCATTCTGAAAGTCCCATGATTGACTCACATTGAGCAATTGAATTTCTTGTTGTCGCTGAACCTCTTCAAGGGTATTGGTGGCCACAGTCAAATCAGCCTTAACCTTCATAAACAACTGTTTACCGGTATAACTGATATTCCAGTAAATGGTAATGAACACTAGGCTTATCAGGGTCAGTAAGATGGGCAGCAATGTCAGGATTAAAATCCGATAACGCACTTTGGCCTGCATTTGCTGCCAGCTGACTCCAAATATTTGACTAAATACCGACACGATTTACGCTTCCTTATCCGGTTCAGCATCAAACCATTCTTTATATTTTCGATCTAAGGTTTTTCGAGACACCCCTAAATCGCGGGCAGCCGCCGATTTATTGCCATTATTGGCATCGACAACACTCATGACGTGTTGTTTTTCCACTTCTTTTAGTGGCCAACTTAGTGGGTAACCGGCTTGAGTCATCGCTTCTGTTTCTGGCGCTTTTTTCCAATACTCTGCAGGCGGCTTACCCAATAAAATACAGCGCTCAATCATATTACGCAGTTCACGAATATTCCCTGGCCACTCATGTTGTTGCAGTACCTGTATATCTTCATGGCTCCAAATCACCTCTTTAACCCCTAACTCGCGGGCTAGTTGCCAAGTAAAATGATGGGTTAATTCAATCACATCCTCAGGACGTGTGCGTAAAGGAGGGATCAAGATATTGAGTACATTGAGTCGATAATATAAATCACTTCTGAAGTTACCAGCAGCTACCTCTTCTGATAACAAGCGGTTTGTTGCCGCCACCACTCTGACATCAATGGCGACTTCTTTTTCACTGCCCACGGGCCTGATAGATTTTTGCTCTAAAACCCTCAATAGTGCAGTTTGCATTTTCATTGGCATTTCACCAATTTCATCTAAGAAAATCGTTCCGCCTGACGCAAAACTAAATAACCCTTCACGGGCGCCTTTCGCGCCAGTAAAGGCACCTGCGGTATGGCCAAAAAGTTCACTACTCAGCAACTCGGGGGCAATGGCGCCACAGTTAACTGGGACAAATGCGCCAGTGCGGCCACTTAGCTGGTGTAATTGCCTTGCCACCAGCTCTTTACCAGTACCTGACTCACCTTCGATGAGCACCACGGCATTTGTTGGCGCAACGCGTTCAATGACTTGTTTCACTTCCATCATGGCATCGCTGTTGCCAATCATGGTGGTTGAGTGGCCAGTTGAAAGCTCACGACGAAGCATGAAGTTTTCACGCTTTAATAACCTTCGTTCAATACAACGGTCAACCGAAGTCATCATTTGCTCGAGATGAAACGGCTTCATAATGAAGTCTGAAGCGCCCGCTCTTAAGGCTTTAATCGCCACATCCATATCGGCATAGCCAGTCATAAAGATAATGTCCGATTGGCGGTCAGGTTCATTTAGCGCCTCATGCCAATCGATACCAGAGCGATCAGGCAAGCGAATATCGACAATTAATAAATCAAAATGGCCACGGCTACGCAGCTTTTCTGCCTCGCCAATGGTGGAGGCAGTTTCTACTAAAGCGAATTTTTTTGACAACGCCTTTTTGAGAAAGCTACGCATTCCAGGCTCATCATCCACAATCAATACCGAAACAGCAGTTGGTAACGATTTTTCGTTTGAGTCATTGGTGTTCATATGAGGGCCTACTTTGGACATTTTGACTATATTTAAGCTTATCGTATCACTAAAAATCTATTGCTGGGTCAGTTTGCCCACCAGAATTAGCTTACTGGGACAATATGTCTGTAAAAACATAATTCGCACGCGATCTAGATCACAATTTTAAATTTAGTCGTGATCCAAATTTTCAGAAACGCCCTTGGCATATTATTTGCTGTATCTATTTGTAACTAAGATAAGTTAATGTAAATGTTGTTTTTTTAACCATAAATATGATGTTTTAATGATTATCTCTTCAAGGAATTAAAAATGTTTAGTCTAAAATCAGCTTTAACGGCAACATTCAGTGTCGCATTATTAACTAGCACCATGATGAGCGCGACAGTAAATGCTGAAGAAATTATTAAGCTTGCGACCACCACCAGCACTGATAATTCAGGTCTTTTACGCGCTATTTTGCCGACATTTGAAGCTGAATCTGGTTATAAGGTACAGGTTATCGCCACAGGTACTGGTAAAGCACTAAAACTGGCCAGTCAAGGTGATGTAGACGTGGTAATGACCCATGCACCTGCTGCTGAAGCTAAGTTTGTTAAAGACGGTTATGGCACTAATCCTCGCGGGATCATGGAAAACGATTTTGTGGTTTTAGGCCCAATTGCTGATCCCGCTAAACTAGCAACAAGCGATGATGTCGTTGAAGCGTTTCAAAAAATCGCAGCATCGGGCAACAGTTTTATCTCACGCGGTGATAATTCTGGCACCAATATGAAAGAGCTCGCAATTTGGAAACAAGCTTCTGTAACGCCAGATTTTTCAGGCTATACTTCAATTGGCCAAGGTATGGGTAAAACGTTACTGATGGCCAATGAGAAACAAGCCTATACACTGACAGATCGTGGAACGTTTGTTGCTTACAAAGCTAAATTAGATTTGGCAATTACATTCGAAGGCGGCGCCGATTTAGCAAACCCTTATCAAATTATCCTAATTAACGCAGAAAAATACCCTGAATTGAATCATCAAGGTGCTAAGGCATTAAGCGATTGGTTTATTAGCCCAGCGGCTCAGCAGATGATTAATGACTTTAAAGTTCAGGGAGAGCAATTATTTAAGGCAACATATAAGTAATGAATGAAGGCTGGTTAGCCCTACTGCAGCAAGCATTTAGCTTGCTGCTTTCGTTAGACCCTGATGTATGGTCTATCATAAGTGTATCTTTTTCCGTCTCTTTTGCGGCGCTGCTCATCACCTTGATCCCATCAATTGTGTTGGGCTTTTTGCTGGCATCTTACCAATTTCCTGGTCGCTGGTTTGTCACCAATATTGTGCAAACCTTACAATCAATCCCCACAGTTGTGATCGGCTTACTGGCTTATTTGCTGCTCACCAGAAATGGGCCAATGGGCGACTTACGCTGGTTGTTTACCCAACAAGGAATGATCTTAGGACAAATGATAATTTGTGCCCCGGTACTTATCGCATTATCCCAAGCGGCATTTAGTAGTGTAGACCGCCGTGCATGGGAAACCTCCCGCACCCTTGGCGCATCGTGGCAGCGTGCTATTTGGACCGTATGTCGCGAACTTCGCGTACCGTTATTATTGGCCATTATTGCTGCTTTTAGCCGAATTTTGACTGAAGTGGGTTGCTCAATGATGGTGGGGGGCAATATTTTACACCACACCCGTAATATTCCCACCGCCATTGCCTTAGAAACCAGTAAAGGCGACTTTGCCCAAGCTATCGCACTAGGATTAGTGCTGCTGATTTTAGCGATTGTGATTAATTTTGCCATCGGCTCACTGCGTGGCAAGGCCATGCCAAGGAGTCAGTAATCATGGTTAAAGTGACCGCGAAAAACATTCAGGTGCAATTTAAAGCAAGAAAGTTGTTTGCTTTTGACAGCCTAAGTTTTTGTGAAGGCGATGTCATATACCTGCAAGGGGACAATGGCAGTGGTAAATCCACCCTTATGAAACTATTAGCGGGGATCGTAAAACCGTCATTAGGTAAGGTAACAGCTGAAGGATTTGCCGCGCCAAAATGGTGGCAACCAAGTACCTTACTAGGCAAAGCGGTTTATCTTCACCAACATGCCTACCTGTTTGATGGTAATGTGGACTACAACTTGCGCTACGCCTTACCAAAGGACAAGTTTAGCGCCGAGCAGCTTCAACAGCGTATTCGTCAAGCTATTGATATGGCGCAGCTGGGGGCATTATTACACAGTAATGCCACTGATTTATCTGGCGGTGAACGCCAACGATTAGCGCTAGCCAGAGCTTGGATAAGCCAACCCAAACTGTTAATGCTAGACGAGCCAATATCTAATATGGATAAGCAATCGCAAAAACTGGTTTTAGCGATGATTAACCAATTAAAACAAGAAGGCACAGGTCTAATTATTAGTAGTCATCAAACCTGCGGCTTAACAGCCTTGTGCAAAAAGCATTGGCATATTGCTGACAACAACGTTGTGGCCAGCAATCATATCCCTAGCGTTGAACAATCACAGGAGTTTCAATATGTCAGTGCAAATTGATGCCGTTATTTTAGCCGGCGGCATGGCCAGAAGAATGGGCGGCATAGATAAAGGCTTAGTTGAGCTCAATAATAAGCCAATGATCAGCCACACCATTGAGCGAGTTCAGCCACAAGTGAATCGCATCATCATTAATGCCAATAGAAGCCAGCAACAGTATGCTGAGCTAGGTTTTGAGGTTATCAGTGACAATGACAGTGGTTATTTAGGCCCACTCGCAGGCATGGTGACCGCGATGGCGCACACTGATGCCGAGTTATTATTAGTGGTTCCTTGTGATAGCCCTATGCTACCAACAGATTTATGTGAGCGCATGTATGCCTCGTTAAAAGAAGCCGATGCTGATATCGCGGTAGCCAGCGATGGCGAACATCACCAACCTGTGGTGATGTTATTAAAACCTGAATTAAAACAATCGATGCAGGCCTTTTTAGATGCCGGCGATCGAAAAATATTTTTATGGTATGAAAAGCAAAAACACGTTGTAACCAGCTTTGCCGATCAACCTAATGCATTTGTTAATGTGAACACACTTGAACAAAAACTTGTCATCGAGAATGCCAAGTAAGCTGTGGCAACACAGTAACAAGCCAACAATGAGGTCTTTATGAGTATACCGTTTTCCAATCCGCTGAGTATTCCTGTTCTTGGATTCTGTGCCTATAGCGGCACCGGTAAAACCACCTTGTTAAAACAACTTATTCCCGAATTAAATCGTCGAGGGTTACGTTTAGCAGTAATTAAACACGCACACCATAATTTTGATGTGGATATTCCGGGAAAAGACAGTTACGAAATGCGTAAAGCAGGTGCTAAGCAAATGCTGGTTGCCTCCCATATTCGCTGGGCATTAATGACTGAAGATGCGGTTGATGGTGACCCACAATTACCGCACTTACTAAAGCAAATTGAAACGGACAAAGTGGATATCGTGCTTGTTGAGGGCTTTAAAAAGCTGCAACTGCCTAAAATTGAGCTGCACCGCGCCGCCCACGGCAAGCCACTGATCCATACCCATGATGAAAACATTGTCGCTATCGCGTGTTGTGACGACACCGAAACACCGGCCGAGTTAACCCGACTCGATTTAAATAACGTCGGCCAAATTGCCGACTTTGTGATTGAATACAGTCAAAAGTGGCAAACACCTGAAGTGGCTTTACCGATCCCAACCGTTGCAACACCTGTAAGCGATGAGCAGAAATTTTTATCAGTTGCCCAAGGCTTAGAGCAACTCATGACCATGGTGACGCCGCTTACCGCTAGTGAGCAAGTCACCATCGATGACGCAGCAAATCGAGTACTAGCTAGCGATGCGATTTCACCTGTTAACGTGCCCCAGCAAACCAATTCAGCAATGGATGGTTATGCTTTTGCTTATAGTACTGATAACAGCCCAAGCAACCCAGTTGCGCCATTAAAATTGATGGGTGAAGTGCTTGCTGGGCACCAATATCCAGGCACATTAAACCCCGGTGAAGCCGTACGCATTATGACAGGCGCAACCGTGCCAACTGGCGCAGACACTGTCGAAGCACGTGAATTGGTGGTTGAACAAGATGGCCAAGTGCAATTACAAGGCAAAGTGGATGCGGGTCAGCATGTCAGACTTGCAGGTGAAGATATTGCCAAAGATGCCTTAGCATTAGCAAAAGGTCATCGCTTACAAGCCGCTGAACAAGGCTTATTAGCCTCATTGGGTTTAGCCTCTGCAGATGTTGTTAAACAACCGGTTGTGGCGGTGTTTTCCACTGGCGATGAAGTGAGTCAACCGGGCGAGCCGTTAAAAGCCAACTGTATTTACGACTCTAATCGCTACACCATTAAATCAATGGCGCAAAAGTTAGGCTGTAAAGTCATTGACTTAGGCATTATTGAAGATAGCGAAGCATCATTAACGGCTGCGCTACAACAAGCCAGTGTTGATGCCGATATTGTGATCAGCTCCGGTGGAGTTTCTGTCGGAAATGCTGACTACATCAAAACAGTATTGGCTAAAATTGGTAAAATAAACTTCTGGCGCATTAATATGCGTCCAGGTCGACCATTAGCCTTTGGCCAAGTCAACGACTGTTTGTTCTTTGGCTTACCGGGTAATCCCGTGGCGGTAATGGTGTCGTTTTTACAATTTGTGCAACCTGCAATTCGTAAACTGGCTGGCGAAAGTAATTGGCAGCCACAATATTTACCAGCAATAACAGATAGCATCTTAAAAAGCCGCACAGGTCGAACAGAGTTTGTGCGCGGTGTTTACTCGTTAAGCAATGATGGACGGTTACATGTGACCTCAACAGGGGCACAGGGTTCAGGGATGTTGAACTCCATGGTTAAGGCAAATTGTCTGGTTATTATCGGTGAAGCCGAAGATGCCGTCATGCCTGGCCAGCAAGTCTTCATTCAGCCTTTTGCTGAACTGTTATAACTAACCATAAGATGTACTAATTCATGAGTTTGATCGTCGACAGTTTTAATCGAAAAGTAGAGTACTTACGTTTATCGGTCACTGACCGCTGTGATTTTCGCTGTGTATATTGCATGAGCGAAGATCCAAGCTTTCTGCCTAGAGAGCAAGTACTTACCTTAGAAGAACTCGCATGGATTGCACAAGCCTTTACCGAACTCGGAGTAAAGAAAATCCGCTTAACTGGCGGCGAACCTTTAGTAAGAACCGATTGCGATAAGCTTATTGAGTTATTAGGTAAATTGCCTGGTTTAGATGATTTATCGATGACCACCAATGGCTCACGCTTAAGTAAACTTGCTCAGCCCATGCATGATGCTGGTTTAAAGCGCTTGAACATCAGCTTAGATACCCTCAACCCTGAGCTATTCACTGAAATGACTCGCAACGGTAAAGTTGAACGAGTCATTGCTGGTATTGATGCCGCTAAAGCCGCAGGCTTTAAGCATATCAAAATCAATGCCGTGATTTTACGTGGCAAAAACGATCATGAAATCTTAGATTTAATCGACTTTTGCCGTGATCGTGAACTAGACATCACCTTTATTGAAGAGATGCCACTAGGGGTTATTGATGAGCGTAAACGCAGTCGTCATTGTTCTAGCGAAGAAGTCAGAGCCCTTATTGAAGCCCGCTATCCGTTAGTGCTGTCAAGCAAACGCACTGGTGGGCCAGCACGTTATTTCAAAATGGCAGATCACAGTATTCATATTGGCTTTATCTCGCCCCACAGTAATAGCTTTTGCCATGAATGTAACCGCGTCAGAGTGACAGTCGAAGGCCGTTTATTGCTGTGTTTAGGTAATGAAAACTCGGTTGATTTAAAAGCGATTGTTAGAGCGCATCCAGGTAATATTAATAAGCTAAAACAAGCGATTTTGGATGGCATTCAACAAAAACCCAAAGAGCACTACTTTGGCACCGATGATGACGTGCAAATTCTGCGATTTATGAACACCACTGGCGGTTAAGCCATTTTTACTTACGCAAATCAACCGCCTTCATTAACTAGCCTTAGCAGATAACCACCAAGGGTTACCCACTAAGGCTAGCTTTGATATACACTAAGACTAACAACCACTAGCACGTTAGTTTATGGCCTTATCTCGAAAAAAATGGAATAACATCCTGATCATTGCCTGCGTTTTCATGGTGGCAGTGCTAACCTTTATCGACTCAAAAACCAATCAAATGCCCGATGATGCCCAAGCATTATTTGATGAAACTAACCAGTTAACCCAATTGCAATTCGATGATATTTGGCTTAATAAAGGCGCTAACGGCTGGGTCTGCTCTGCAAGTGTTTTAAACTGTAGAACTTTAGCCGAGGCTTGGAGCCAATTAGCAATCTCCCCCACCAGCATAAGTGATGCAGAGCGCCAACAGTTACCGGCAGCGCAATCGTTAGTGATTGCGATAAATCACACCCCACAAGGACAACTTTGGCAATATTACCCCCAGTATGGGTTATTGCAGTCAGCCGCCGATAATTGGTACCAAATCCCGCCAAGCTTACGTACTGAACTCATCCCTATCATTGCCAGCCAAACACAAGAATAATAGAGAGCCCTATGCCTGAATTACCGGAAGTTGAAGTCACTCGCCAAGGAATATCACCCTACCTCGTCGATCAAACCGTTCGCGACCTTATTATTCGTAATGGTTCGTTACGTTGGCCTGTGCCTGACATTTGCCGCAATATTATCGGCCAAACTATCCGAAATGTACGTCGCCGCGCTAAGTACTTACTGATAGATACTGACGCGGGGATCACCATAGTCCATCTAGGTATGTCTGGGAGTCTGCGAATTTTACCAGCCAACACCCCAGCAGAAAAACATGACCACATTGATTTGGCGTTAGAAAATGGCCGCATTCTGAGGTTCAATGACCCAAGGCGCTTTGGTGCATGGCTATGGTATGAATTACCTGAAGAAGCACATCCATTACTATCAAAATTAGGCCCAGAGCCACTGTGTGAAGACTTTAATCCAGTGCAACTACACAATGCCCTCGCCAATAAGAAAAAGGCCATCAAACTGTGTTTAATGGACAATCACATTGTGGTCGGTGTGGGGAACATTTATGCCAATGAAGCCTTGTTTGCCGCAGGTATTCATCCTCAAGCAGCTGCTGGCTCAATTGATATTGAACGCTTAACAATTCTGGTTGCTGAAGTGAAACAGATTTTAGCCCAAGCCATTAAACAAGGCGGCACCACCTTAAAAGATTTTACCAATGCCGATGGTAAACCCGGTTACTTCGCCCAAAAGTTACATGTTTATGGCCGTGGCGGCGAAAACTGCACTGAATGCGGCAATCTATTAAGTGAAATACGTTTAGGTCAACGCACCACGGTATTTTGTGGGCTATGTCAGACATAAGATTGTTGAGGGTAAAATAGGGCAGAACAAGCCTTACTCCAGGTTGAAAGTATTTAGCGGCAATAAATCAAAAAGCCTCGATAGCATAGCTATTGAGGCTTCTATTTTTTAGATATTTGAAATAATTCAATCAACCCGCAGTGATTTAATTGAAGCAATTTTTTGCAGCAAAGAAGCGGCGACATCCTGATGGACGAATTGACTCACGTCACCGCCATGCAGGGCAACTTCTTTTACCAAGGTAGAGGAGATAAATGAGTTTTCTTCCGCAGGGGTCAAAAAGACACTTTCTAAATCTGGACTTAAACGACGATTCATATTGGCTAATTGAAATTCGTATTCAAAATCTGACACTGCTCGCAGGCCACGCACTAATACACTCGCCTGTTGCTCTTTAGCAAAATCAACTAATAAGCCAGTAAAGCCAACCACTTCCACATTGTCTAAATGGGCGGTCACTAAATTAACTTGCTCTACACGCTCTTCAAGGGTAAACATCGGCTGTTTGGACGGGTTTGAGGCAATGCCGATAATGACGTGACCAAATAATTTTGCCGCACGCTCAATTAAATCTGCATGGCCATTAGTAACGGGATCAAAAGTACCTGGGTAAATTGCGCGTCTATGCATTTGAATATTCACTGTGTAAAGTATTGCCAGCTAGTTTATCAGTATCAAATACTCGCATCAAAGTTTGATTTGATACTGGTCGTGTTTTACCATATTTCCCACTGAAGTCATTATTGCTGATGATGGTTCTAAACAAGAAACCAAAGCACTTATAGACTCTTATCGTGCCCAAAAGCTGCCCTTTACTTTAATCCATTGTTGGCAAGAAGATTTAGGCTTTCGAGCAGCAAAGAGTCGCAATAATGCCATCCAAGCATCAACAGCTGACTATGTTATTTGCATCGATGGCGATATTATTTTGCATCCTCGCTTTGTTGAAGATCACCTGAGTAACGCGAAAAAGAACCAAGTCATCGCCGGTAAGCGAGTCAGATTGTCTCAACGCTTTAGCCAAAAGATAATAACTTCTGACAAGCCAATATCACCGTTATCAGCTTTATTTGCTTTTGAAAGTGGCCATAAAAATGCCCTCCGCTCTAACGTGTTAAGTCACTACTTGAGTAAAACAAACCAGAATGCAGACAGCGTGTTCAGCTGTAACTTTAGCTTTTGGCGTCAAGATGCGATAAACGTCAATGGCTTTAATTGTGACTTTGTTGGTTGGGGCGCTGAAGATAAGGAATTTTGTGTTCGACTGATTAACAGCGGAGCATCAAAAAAGCAATTGAAGCATTTAGCAGTATGTTATCACCTGTACCACCCAGAATTGTCTCGAAAAATGGCACAAGTAAATCAACAGATTTATGATGACGCCATTTCAAAGAAATTAACTTATTGTCGAAATGGCATCAAAAAATACATTCCAAGCTAAAACTCACTCAAAGCTAAAGCTGGCTTGGCAATTTGGGGAGCTTACTTCGATTAATTCTTACCTTGACCTCAAAACATAACTTTTGCCAAATGCGTTTCAGGGGATGTTTTTTGGTGGTATTTCGATTACCTAAAGTACATATTTCACTTTCAAAGTCAGCGTCTTGCACAGGAAAAGGCCGAACAACAAAGCATCTTAAGTCCTTTTCAAACCAATACTGAATATCAATATCCACCGGCCGTGCAATAGGCATTGCCGTTGCAAGCAACTTGTTAGCCCCAGATAACGACACAAATTGGCCACGGGTAGAAGAAGGGAGTTTCAAGCAGGTCGATAATGAAAAGTCATCATCAAGTTCATGGGTATCAATAACCGCTTTTTGTTTACTGCCGTGACATAACTTAATGTAGTCCCATTGAGCAGATAATTGACTCACGCTTTTTAATAATGATAATAAATCAGGGTTTAATATCGAGTCATCTTCTAAAATAAGCGCGAAGTCCAAGTGCTGCTCAAGTATCATATTCCAGCAATTGACATGGCTCAAATAGCAGCCAATTTCACCGACATTAAGCACTTTGTCGTATTTAGCTAAATTTGTTGGCTCATCAAAAACCGCAGCAATTTCAGCTTCCGTCAGTGCTTTACCGTATACCGCAGGCACCCGTTCAAACTCAATATTGAGCTGCTCAAGTTGTTGCTGCATAAAAGCCATTCTTTCAGTGCTTTTATCGAGATTAATGACAAATACTTTAAACTTCATAAAGCGTCTTGATTCCGTCCTTGGTTTTATTTAATTTCTTTAACAACTTCAATTAATTGAGTCGTTGAAATCGCTGGTGTGCGCGGCAAATAAATGACCTTACATAAATCTGAAAAATGATCAAATTTACCCGCCCAATCATCACCCATAATTAAACAATCTGCTTGATATCGCTGAATATATTCGGCTTTAAGCGCTAAAGATTCCTCCAAAAAAACCTCATCAACACACTTTAGTGCACTAACAATTCGCATTCGAGCATCTTCATCACAAATTGGATTTCTGGATTTTTTACTAAAATTTAATGCGTCAGATGAAACTCCGACAATTAAACGGTCACCTTGCTCTTTTGCACGTTCTAGAATATTTAAATGACCAATATGAAACATATCGAATGTACCAAATGTAATAATCTTCACGCTTCACCTTCGATTAATAAATAGTCCGCGATTCTCTGACTGCAGCAACCATCAACAGCTCCAATAAGCTCATCTGTATACTGAGCCCGTTTTGCTGCAAAAAGTTCTGGAGATGAAACTTGCTGATCGACAACAGACTTTAGTTGGCTAAATGTTTCAGCATGAGCAGCAACATCGGCATAGCGGTATAAATCTTGATCGACCCTGTTTTTAAACCTAAATTTAAAAATACCGCGATATGACCAGCGTAAATGATAGAAGTCACACCAAACCACGGGTTTATCCAGTGCTGCAAATTCAAATAATGCTGAAGATGCATCACTGATTAACACATCTGCTGATGCCATAAAAGGAAGCAAGTTGGTTTCTTCAACTTTTGCTAAATAAACATTGCTGTATGAAGCCCAATGTTGCAGCAGCGCCTTTTGTTTCTGATATGCAGGTTTAATTAGGGAGAAATAATGAGGTTTCAATAAAATATTATATTCAGCAAACTGTTCTGGCCAGTTTCGCCCCATTTTCTCAATGCTACTTGGATAAAAAGTCGGCGCATATAATAATGTTGCCTTTGAAGGGTCAAGTCCCAATCTAGCCATATCAATACCAGGCTCTGCACCTTGTATAATAGGATCGAGTTTCGCATAACCTGTATCAATAAAGGTCTTTTCAGGAAACATGTCTTGAAGTCGCTTCAGGCGATATTGTCCCTCTACAAACCTGACATCAATGTCCGAGTTCGACACAGTATAATAAACAGATTTTGGACCAACGCCATGCTGCATCAATGCGGTTTTAGAAATACCTTTTAAACTGTGTGCACGAGAAAAAGCATTACCAAAAATAACCCAGCTGGCTTTTTCCTCGAGATAGTACTCGAGAGCGGCAGCTTCATCATCGACCCACACCACATCTAATTGATGGCGTTTAACCATAGAAAGGAGAACTGAATGTTGTTCACTATTGTTATAAATAACAAATTTCACCGCAACAGACCTTCTCTTTAGCTCTTCAGCAACCGGTAGGTATTGCGGTAAATAATAGGGGTGTAACACATCAAAACAAATCACAGTTAACCTTTTCCTGATCAATTAGAATTAAAATCACTCTTTAAGATATTTAATAAATTTTGCTTATCACAAATGTCTAAGTTTAACTCATCAATTAAGCTTGGCGGGTTAGGCCATTGATTATCGATTAATATTCTTCCAGCAAAGTCAACTGATGACTCATAACGAGGAATAATATGAAAATGTACAGCAGGATCAACCATCATTAGCATTAAGTAATTCATTTTACTGTAATCGAAGCGTTTTTTTAGCAACCTTTCGACATCTGAAATAATCAAAGCTTGCTCCGCTGCAGCACTTTTGGAAATAGCAGAATATTGATGCACATCCTCTCTACAAATGAGCACCATAGAGCCAATAGTAGGTTGCATCGGCCTTAATAGTAGATCCCAATATTGATATGATTTAATCAGGCTTTCTGGGTAGCCAAATTTCTTCAGCGTGACTTGAGGCATATGAATAGTACACTTGAAAGTTATATAGAGCATTTTAATCCAATAATGTAACATCGTCCATGTGTTACTACTCACCTTTTCAACTATACAGATGTTATTATATAGCCGAATCTAGTGATATAATTTGCAAATCATCAAAGATATTATCTAGTCCAATAATCTTGAATTTATCGGAATGTGTATGAAGAAAATCGGCTATACCACAGGCGTGTTTGACTTGTTTCATATTGGGCACTTAAATGTGCTTAAGCGTGCTAGATTAGAATGTGACTACCTCATCGTTGGTGTCACCAGTGATGAGCTGTCTATGTCGGCAAAGAACAAAAAGCCTGTTATCCCCTTTCAAGAGCGTATGGAGATTGTGGAAGCGATTAAGTTTGTGGACGAGGTGGTTCCGCAAGTTAATTACGATAAATTAGAAGCATGGAATAACCTGCGATTTGATCGTATGTTTGTTGGTGATGACTGGAAAGGCACTGATAAGTGGAATCAAATTGAAAACGAATTTGCAGAGTTTGGAGTAGAGATCCTGTATTTCCCATACACCTCTCACACCTCAAGCACGATTCTTCGCGAAGTACTCAGTAAAATTTAACTCACCCACAGAGTCATATTCAATGGTGTATTATTTACATACACCATTGAATGACAGCTAAACCTGTACTCTCTTCGAGTTAAGACCAGCGATAATACTGTAGTTTTTTACGAATTTTAAAACGTCGAATTAAATTCAGCGGCTTTTTATTTAAATGGGTTATGCCTGTTTGAATTAAAGACTCCATAGCATCAAGTACTCTTTCACTCGACAAACCATCTTTGTATGGATGTATTGCTCCTGAATGGCTTTTTACTTCAGATAATAAATCATCACTATCAAAAAGCGCTTTATCCAATACTTTTTCTAAATCATCAGCTTTATCAAAGTTGAGCATCCATTTTTCTGGCCTGCGACTATTAAAAGCCACCACAATTTTTTCTTGTATCGCAAACTCAGCAAGAATAGACGAGGTGTCAGATAAAATGATGTCCGCCGCTTGTAGTAACGGAATAACATCGCCCGTTTCTATAAAGCGTAAGTTTTCAGACGATAAGGCTTTATACATGGCAACTTCAGCTGCAGTCGCTTTCGGGTGCAACTTAACAATCCATTGCCAATCTCGCGTTTTAGTTAATCGCTGAATATTAGAATAAAGTTGTTCAGTACTGGTCAATTTGGGCGAAAAAGTAGGCGCATACAAAATGACCGGTTTATCAGACTCAAACTGAGCGGTGTTCGCATGCAAAGTAAATAAAGGATCTAGTTTTGACCAACCAGTCTCAACGACTTCACAAGTTCCGTCATTTATTGCTTCAAAGCCCTTAGTAATATTAGGTCCTTGGGTGCAATACAAATCAAAGAAGCCCCTGATATTAAACTTGCCCTTTTTACCTGAATCAAATCCATGGAACACTTGCACTTTTATCCCTGGGAAAAAATCGGGAATAAAGTTGCCAGGTGCAAGGGTGGCATCTGCAGCGAACTGTTTCACCTCAGTGACATCCATCAAGCGTTTATCAGACGGTTTTAAAAAGGGTTCAGCCTCACTCCCTTTGGGAATAAACCAAGCGACAGAACCACCACGTTGCTTTATCGCTTTCTCAATCGGTCTCAATACACTATAAGAATAAGATAATGTGACGTAAAACAAATAACGCATATGCAATAAACCCTTTTGAAATCGATGAAAATTTAAATTGTTACTTGCCCGATAAATTAAATAGCATCACCTCTCTGCAAGATGATTATTGACTGACAATTTTATCAAATTGTTCTTTAACGCTTTCAACCTTGATTAACCCCATCAAGTCCTGCCCCTTTGCCCTTTTCCCCCAAGCAATGCTGCTATCAGGAAATTGCTGCTTAATCACTTGATCATACACACTGACGACCGAGTCTAAACTGCTATAAGGCCCTGTTCGGCCTGGATTTGAATGGGCGTATAAGCCAATCACTGGCGTACCTTGAGTCACCGCCATATGGGCGGGACCGGTATCTGGCGCAATAACCAGACTGGCTCTTTTCAATAATGCCAATAATTGCGTTAGGCTGGTTTTTCCAATCATATTGTCAATATGGCAGTGACTGCTTTTAATGATATTAGCCGCTAAATCGACTTCCAATTGACTTGGGCCGCCGCAAACTATCACCCGATAACCTTTCTCGACCGCATGATCAGCCACTGCTGCGTAACGCTCTGGCAGCCAATTACGCTCAGCTTTACTGGCTGCGGGGCAAATCACTAACACTTTTTCATCATCTGTGATGACTTGTTTGGCGAACTCGGTATCGGCCTCAGGTACTGGAATATTCCAGCGTGGGGTTAAATCTGTAACGCCAATGGCTTTAGCAAAGCCCATAAAACCTTCTAATACATGGGGGGTTGCTAGCGGCTCCACCCCATGATTGGTCACTAACCACTGGCCTTCTTTGGCTCTGGCTTTATCAAAGCCTACTTTTATTTTGGCTGAAATCATCAATGAGGCGATGGTCGCTCTCAGCGCGACTTGCATGTGTAAAAGCACATCAAAACGTTGAGCAGACAAGGCTTTTTTCAATTGACCATAACTGCGCCAACCTTGAGATTTATCAAAGATAACAAACTGAATACCGGGCATATGTTTAACCAATTGATATTCAACTTTACCAATCACCCAGGTAATGGCTAAATCAGGGTATTGACGCTGAATAGCTTGCACCATGGCAACCGCATGACACACATCTCCAATCGCGGATAAACGAAGTAAACATAGGGATTTCATCGATGAAAAGTCTGCTTTCATGGGTTACCACTAACGATATAAAGGGAATTAAGTACAAGTATTCGATCTTAATGTAGAATATTGTTTTTAGCCACCGACAAATCGACGCTTTTACTAATTGGCCTATGCAACTTGAATCAACAGAGACTGGGATCATTGCTTGGTGCGAGCCACTCGCGCAGCAATTAACTCCCGCACAATTCCAAGCTGACTACTGGCAGCAACACAATGCCATTATAGGCCAGTCAAAAGGTCGCTATACCACCTGGTTTGTTGAACATGACCACCAGCGCTGGGTATTACGCCATTATTGGCGTGGTGGCTTTATGGCAAAATTAAGCCGTGATGCTTATGTTTTTACTGGTATGTCTCGCACTCGAGCCATCGCTGAACTGGCGTTATTAGAAAAGTTGTTTGATGAAGGTTTTCCGGTACCCAGACCCATTGCCGCCAATGTTGAACGCTTTGGTATTTGGTACCGTGCAGATTTGATTATTGAGCTGATTGATGGTGCGAAAGATTTAGTAGCCTATTTATCCAAAACAGCCATGAGTGATAGCCAATGGCAGCAGCTGGGCGCCCTCATTGCTAAATTTCATAATCGTGGCGTATATCATGCCGACCTTAATTCAAAAAATATCTTACTGGCCGAGGCGCAATTTTACCTTATCGATTTTGACCGTGGCGTAATAAAAACACCCGCTAAGCAATGGCAGCAAGCAAATTTAAACCGATTACTGCGCTCGTTTAATAAAGAGCAAGCGAAACTGCCAACGTTAAATTTCAATGAATCAAATTGGCAGCAGTTACTTTACGGTTACCAACAAGCCATTAATTAACTGAATTTAGCGATTAGCTGATTAACTGAGTAAAGCGCAATTGCTGCTCAACTATTTCAAACTGCTTTTGCAATGCGCCGCGATTTTGAGACACCACCGCTAAGCTCGCTTTGGCGGCGCTATTGTGCAATTCGACGTTAGCAAATAGCTTTAATAGCATGTCAGCCAGCTCATCGGCATTATTGACCACAGTTAAGCCACCAGCTTGCTCAAGTAAATGGGTGATTTCAGCAAAATTCCAATGGTGCGGGCCAACACTTACTGGCAAGCCCATTGCTGCAGGCTCTAAAGGGTTATGCCCGCCACTTTCAATCAGTGTGCCGCCAATAAAGGCAACATCAGCAGCGCCATATAGCATCAACAGTTCACCCATGGTATCGCCCAGCAGTACTTGGGTGTGCTGTTCGACAACCTCATTCATACTGCGCCTAGCTAAATTCAACCCTTGTTGAGTGGTCGACACAGCGGCTACATTAAATTGTTCAGGGTGTCTTGGCGCCATAATCAGCAGCGCATCAGGATATTGCTCCAACACTTTTTTATGGGCTTGCAACATCATATCAAACTCACCAGGATGAACACTGCCAGCAACCCATACAGGGGCTTGGCTTCGGTTCCAATCAGCTCTTAAGGTTTTAGCTTGTTGGTATTTGCTGTCATCAATCTGTATGTCAAACTTTAAACTGCCGCAAACATGCAATGACTGAGTGTTGGCCCCTAACGCCGCAAAGCGGGCAGATTCAGCCTCGGTTTGCACCGCAATAGCATCAAGCGCCGTTAACATGGGTAAACTTAGCCCCATTTGCTTATGGTATTTATCGGCAGATTTTTGCGATAAGCGCGCATTAGCTAACACTAATCGAGTATTATTTTTCTTGGCGTAATGAAGCAGGTTTGGCCATAATTCAGTTTCCATAATTACGCAAAGCTGCGGATTAACCTGCTTGATAAACCGACTAACACAAAGGTTGATATCAAACGGGAGATAACAGTGCTGCACACTATCGCCAAAGGCCTTTTTAACCTCTGCAGAACCCGTGGGGCTTGTGGTGGTAACCGTAAATGATAGCTGTGGATGCTGTTTCATTAAGCGTTTTATCAATGGTATTGCAGCTAAAGTTTCCCCCATCGACACACTATGAATAAGTACATCAGTTTGCTTTAAGCGCATTAATCCAAAACGCTCGCCCCAGCGACCGCGATAGTCAGGGCTTTTAAACGCACGAAAAGCTAAATAAGCCACAATGAGAGGGGATAACAGCAAGAGTAAAACGGAATATACACCACGAGTCATGAAAACTACTTGATCAATTTTGCTTGTCAGATAACCACAATGTTAACATAATCTAAATTCATAGGGATATGAGCTTAGTTGTATGTAGTTAAGAAATGATTTCTTCATGAGCCTCTGATAATTGGAACTGATATGAAAACCCGCGATAAGATAGTTTATGCCAGCCTTGAACTTTTTAACGAACATGGTGAACGTAATATCACCACTAATCACATAGCGGCTCATTTAAATATTAGTCCTGGAAACCTGTATTACCATTTCCGCAATAAAGAAGACATTATCAATTCTATCTTCACCATGTATGAATCTAATCTTGAAAATGGTTCAAAGCCTTATGAAGACGTATCAATTGACGTTGAATTATTATTGGGCTATTTCGATGCGATGTTTTATACCATGTGGCAATACCGATTTATGTACGCCAACCTAGCCGATATTTTAAGTCGAGATGAAGCCTTAAAGCAGCGCTATACTCTGGCACAAAAAAGCGTATTAGCACGCTCAAGTAACGTCCTTAAACAACTTAAACAAGATGGTTTTTTAAACGTTGAAGACGATAACATCGTCGAACTTGCAGATACCATGAAGATGATCGTTAGCTATTGGATTAGCTATCAACTGACCCAATCGGGTGCATCAAAAATCACCAAACCTGCAATTTACAAAGGTTTATTACGGGTGGTTATGCTGTTTAAAGCGTATTCAACGCCAATTTCTCAACCTACCTTTGCACGACTTGAGCAGCACTACCGCGAGTTAGTCTCTCAAGACGCCTGCCCAGAGCTTTAATTCAGGTAAATTAAACCGCCCTTACAATCCCATTGCTGGCAACTATAATAATAGCGTTGGCAAAAGGGATTGGCAGTATTTTAATCATAAAATACCGTTTTACTGCCACTTATTAATACTTCCCCAGTTAATGAAAGTTGATTAGTTTTATTTATCCGAAATCACCCCAAGCCCTAATCAATTTTATGTAACCACTGCGCTTAAAAAAAACGCTGTGGCCTTATAAAAATTAAGGGTAGAATGCCGACAACTCCCGATCAGAAATCAGCGCATGTTTTACTTAAACAGCCAAAGGTTGCGATTAACATAATAACCATTATTAGGAGAAATCAGGTGGCCTCTACCTCATTTTACGACCGCATAAATCAACAACTTGTCGATGTTAAAGCTGAAGGCTTATACAAGAGTGAACGTGTCATTGCGTCTGCCCAGCAAACCTCTATCAATGTAAATAGCGAAGAAGTGATTAACTTCTGTGCTAATAACTACTTAGGCTTGGCAAATCACCCTGAATTAATTAATGCTGCTAAGAATGGTTTATCAAGCCACGGCTTTGGTATGGCATCGGTTCGTTTTATTTGTGGCACCCAAGATATTCATAAGCAATTAGAAAATAGCTTAAGTGAATTTTTAGGAATGGAAGATACCATTCTTTACTCTTCATGTTTTGATGCCAATGCGGGTTTATTTGAAACTCTGCTAGATGCGAACGACGCTATCGTCTCTGATGCGCTAAACCATGCCTCTATTATTGATGGTGTGCGTTTATGTAAAGCTAAGCGTTTCCGTTATGCCAACAACGATATGGCCGATCTTGAAACCCAGCTGATTGCCGCGCAAGCTGCGGGCGCACGAAACATTCTTATCGCCACTGATGGCGTGTTCTCAATGGATGGTGTGATTGCCAACTTACAAGGTGTGTGTGATTTAGCCGATAAATACGATGCACTCGTCATGGTTGATGACTCTCACGCTGTGGGTTTTGTTGGTGAAAATGGCCGTGGCACCCACGAGTTTTGCCAAGTAATGGATCGCGTCGATATTATTACCGGTACTTTAGGTAAAGCCTTAGGCGGCGCTTCAGGTGGTTTCACTTCTGCTAAAAAAGAAGTGGTTGACTGGTTACGTCAGCGCTCTCGCCCTTACTTATTTTCAAACTCTTTAGCGCCTTCAATCGTGAGTGCATCAATCCATGTGTTAGAAATGCTAAAAACGGGTCACGATTTACGTGAAGCCGTATGGGAAAACAGCCGTTACTTCCGTGAAAAAATGACAGCAGCAGGCTTTACTTTAGCAGGTGCTGATCACGCCATTATCCCGGTAATGATTGGTGATGCTAAATTGGCAGGTGATTTTTCAAACCGCCTACTCGCTGAAAACATCTACGTGGTTGGTTTCTCATTCCCGGTGGTGCCAAAAGGCCAAGCCCGCATTCGCACCCAAATGTCAGCGGCGCACACTAAAGCGCAAATTGATAAAGCAATCGAAGCCTTTACCCGTATTGGTAAAGAAATGGGCATTATTTAGGACTCACTACACATGAAAGCACTAAGTAAATTAAAGCCTGAACAAGGCATTTGGATGGTTGATGCGCCTAAGCCAACAATGGGCCATAACGATCTATTAATTAAAATCCGTAAAACCGCCATTTGTGGTACCGATGTACATATCTACAACTGGGACGAATGGTCACAAAATACCATTCCTGTGCCTATGGTTGTTGGACACGAATATGTCGGTGAAGTGGTCGATATGGGTCAAGAAGTTCGCGGCTTTACTGTTGGCGATCGCGTTTCTGGTGAAGGCCATATTACCTGTGGCCATTGCCGCAACTGTCGCGGTGGTCGCACGCATTTATGCCGTAACACTTCAGGTGTCGGGGTAAACCGTGAAGGTGCCTTTGCTGAGTACTTAGTGATCCCTGCATTTAATGCCTTTAAAATCCCTAACGATATTTCAGATGACCTCGCATCTATCTTTGATCCATTTGGTAATGCAGTACACACCGCATTATCGTTTGATGTGGTCGGTGAAGATGTGCTAATTACCGGTGCAGGCCCTATCGGGATTATGGCAGCGGCAGTATGTAAGCACGTTGGCGCCCGCCATGTGGTTATCACTGATGTTAATGAGTACCGCCTTGATCTTGCTCGTAAAATGGGCGCGACTCGCGCAGTAAACGTTGCGAAAGAAGACTTAAAAGATGTAATGATTGAGTTAGGCATGACTGAAGGTTTTGATGTTGGCTTGGAAATGTCAGGCGTACCATCGGCATTTCATTCAATGCTCGATACCATGAATCACGGCGGCAAAATTGCCATGCTAGGTATTCCTGGCGGTGAAATGGCCATTGATTGGAGTAAAGTCATCTTTAAAGGCTTAATCTTAAAAGGCATTTATGGACGCGAAATGTTTGAAACTTGGTATAAAATGGCCAGTTTGATTCAATCAGGGTTAGATTTGTCGCCAATTATCACCCATCATTTCAGTGTTGATGACTTCCAACAAGGCTTTGATGCAATGCGCTCTGGTCAATCAGGCAAAGTGATATTGAATTGGGATTAATCGCCATATAGCGGATTTATTCTCATCTAAAAAGGGGTTGTATACGTACAATCCCTTGTCACATACTAAAGGCTCTATTGTCGTTTTTACTATCGTCATTTTTTAAAGGATTAACCATGTCAGCGTTTAAGCATTTATCGATTAACGAACTCATTCACATGCAAGAAGATGCCAGTGATGTGCAAATCGTCGATATACGCGATGCCGCCAGCTTTGCCGCAGGTAACATTAAAAATTCAGTGCATCTTACCAATGAAAACATCGCCCACTTTATGGCCGATGCCGATATGGATAAGCCATTAGTCGTGGTGTGCTATCACGGCGTGAGCAGTCAAGGCGCTGCGGGTTACCTTATTGAACAAGGTTTCGATGATGTTTATAGTCTTGATGGTGGATACACAGCTTGGAGTTTAGCTCACGTATGATAGAAATCGGCCAATTACCTAACGCTCGCGCAGCACAGGCATTCATAGACTATTTAAAAGGTCTTGATATTGAATGCCATCCCGTTGTGATTGAAACCGAGGTATCTTTGGTCGTTGAGCAACCATCTCAGGCACAACAAGCCAAATACGAGTTTGAACAGTTTAGACAAACCCCATACCAGAAGAAGTATTTACAAGCCTCTTGGGATAATGGCACCACCCAAACCAAATTAGATTATGGCTCCTCCAGTTTAGGGCTTATCCAGCAGTTTATTACTGGCGCAGGGCCACTAACCCTGATTACCTTCTTTGTTTGTGTGCTGGTATACGCCGGCATGAACCTTGGCTTTGCCAATGGCATTTTTAGCCAGTTATCCTTTTTTGGCGCTGTGCCCCAAAGTGACATTAGCCAAATATGGCGAGTGTTTACCCCCAGCTTGATGCATTTTTCATTAATGCATATCGCCTTTAACTTATTATGGTGGTGGTATCTAGGTGGCAAGATTGAAACCAAACTCGGTAGCAAGCCACTGATCATATTACTTGTCGTTGCAGGTAGTTTACCCAGTATTGTGCAATACATGATGACAGGGCCTAACTTTGGCGGCTTATCAGGCGTGGTATACGCCGTTGTTGGCTACACCTGGATAATGGGGCAACGCCAACCCCAATCAGGTATTGGCATTCCCAACAGTTACATGGGCTTTATGCTTGTTTGGCTGGTACTGGGCTTTACCGATTTACTCGGTATGCCCATCGCCAATGGTGCTCATATCGGCGGATTATTGATTGGTTTGGCTCAAGGCGCTTTTGATAGCCGTAAATCAGCCGCTAAATAACCACTAACACATCCCCAGCACTTCTGTGACCAGCTTTTTAATACCCACATTAGCCTCAGCTATGGACGTCGCCAACATATAGGCTGGGGTGGTTACCAGCCGATTTTGCTTATCAATAACGATATCAGCGCAAGTACTCTCTAAATGCTCACCACCCATTTCATTAAACGCCTGTGCGGTACCACTGTCATTACCAATGGTGCCTTGGGGGGCGTTATTAAAAATTCGCGGCAACATAATGGGTGCGATACACATAAAGCCCATTGGTTTGTTGGCGAGCACAAACTCTTGAATAAAACTTTCCACCTGTGGCTGCAGCACGCAATCACTACCTGCAACGGCAAAATCACACAAGTTTTTAGCAGCGCCAAAACCACCCGGGACAATTAAGCCATCAAATTGATCAATATTTAGCGCATTAATATCACTGATTTCACCACGGGCAATGCGCGCCGACTCCTCTAATACATTTCGCTGCGCATCCACATCAACTTCTCCGGTTAAATGATTGACTACATGCAATTGATTAATATTTGGCGCAAAACAATGATAGCTCGCCCCTGCCTGAGATAAAGCTAATAAGGTTAAAACCGACTCTTGAATTTCTGCGCCGTCAAACACCCCATTTCCACTGAGTAAAACCGCAATATTTTTCATTACTGATCCCTTGCCATTGTATTAATTTAACCTTTTTCCAACAAATCTATTGATCTGTTCAAAAAACATGCTACCTTAGATTTCCTCAAATCTCCTCATGGTTTAAAACTGAACTAAGAATTCAGTTAATTCAAGGAAGAATATTAAAAAGTCCACAAATTGGGAATATATTTTAAAACTATAATTCAACTCACAAAAATTATATTTACTACAACAAATCAAAGGCTTAACTGTTTTACTTCCTGTCGTAGTTAAAACACACCTAAATGATTAATTAATTCACTCACAGACTTATCCACAGCCTGGGATAAAATTTGCCGTGGCCGAAAAGCCCTGTATGTGGCATTCTAGAGCCATCTCAGAATACTGAATATGAAGCCAAACTATGCCAACAATCCCCAATAACCCACTCGTCCTTGTGGATGGTTCCTCTTACCTTTACCGTGCTTATTATGCCCCACCTCATTTAACTAATTCTAAAGGTGAAGCTACGGGTGCTGTTTATGGTGTAGTCAACATGCTACGCAGCTTAATGAGCCGCTATAATCCAAGTCATATTGCGGTAATTTTCGACGCTAAAGGCAAAACTTTCCGTAATGATATGTATAGCGAATACAAAGCTCAGCGCCCACCAATGCCTGATGATTTACGTACCCAAATTGCCCCATTGCATGCCATTATTAAAGCATTAGGCTTACCATTAATCAGTATTGAAGGTGTTGAAGCCGATGACGTTATTGGCACCATCGCGCTCAAAGCTAGTCAAGAAGGTCGAGCAACCTTAATCAGCACTGGTGATAAAGACATGGCGCAACTTGTAGATGAACATGTCACCTTAATTAACACCATGACCGATACCATTATGGGCCCAGAAGAAGTCACCGCTAAGTTTGGTGTCGGCCCAGAGTTGATCATCGACTTGCTCGCCATGATGGGCGATAAAGCCGATAACATTCCAGGTCTGCCCGGTGTTGGTGAAAAAACCGCATTAGCAATGCTAACGGGGGTTGGCGGCGTCGATAAACTTATCGCCAATCCTGAGAGCGTGTTAGATGTGACTTTCCGCGGCTCTAAAACCATGCCAAAGAAAATTGCCGAAAATAAAGACATGCTGCAGCTGTCATACGATCTTGCCACCATCAAAACCGATGTGGAGTGGGATAATGACTGGGATAAATTAGCCACCAAACCACAAAACCGCGATGAATTAGTTAAGCTTTATGGTGAAATGGAATTCAAGCGCTGGTTAGCAGAAGTATTGGATAATAAATCAGGCTTTAATACATCAAGCAAGTCTAACACCACAGAGGAAATCACGCCTGTCGCTGCGGCCATTGAAGTTGAATATGACACCATATTAACCGAAGCGCAGTTAACCCTTTGGATTGAAAAGCTATCAAAAGCTAAATTAATTGCCATCGACACCGAAACCACCAGCCTAAACTACATGGAAGCAAAGCTGGTCGGTATTTCATTTGCAATAGAAGCAGGTAAAGCGGCTTATTTGCCGTTAGCCCATGATTACTTAGACGCACCACAGCAACTTGCTATGGAGTACGCACTTGAGCAATTAAGACCGATTTTAGAAAATGACCAACTTGAAAAAGTCGGCCAAAACCTAAAATACGATATCAGTATCTTTGCCAATGCAGGCATCAGCCTTAAAGGTGTTCGCTTTGATACCATGCTTGAGTCCTACGTGTTTAACTCTGTCGCCTCTCGTCATGATATGGACGGATTAGCCCTTAAGTATCTTGGTCATAAAAATATTAGCTTTGAAGAAATTGCCGGCAAAGGCGCAAAACAGTTAACCTTCAACCAAATTAATTTGGATGTAGCTGCGCCCTATGCAGCAGAAGATGCCGACATCACCCTGCGTTTACATCAGCACCTATGGCCAAGAATAGAGAAAGAGCCAACACTCAGCTCAGTATTTAATGAACTTGAATTACCGCTAATCCAAGTATTATCAAATATCGAACGTCAAGGCGTACTCATTGACAGCATGCTGCTCAGTCAACAAAGTGATGAACTTGCACAGAAGATTGACGATCTTGAAACTAAGGCTTATGACATCGCCGGTGAGAAGTTTAACCTCGGCTCTCCAAAGCAATTACAGGCATTATTTTTTGATAAACTTGGCTATCCGGTCATCAAAAAGACCCCAAAAGGTGCCCCGTCAACCGCAGAAGATGTACTGGTTGAATTAGCCCTAGATTACCCGCTTCCTAAAATTATTTTGCAGCACCGCAGTCTGTCAAAATTAAAGAGCACCTATACCGACAAATTGCCATTAATGGTTAATCCGGTTACCGGGCGCGTGCATACCAGCTATCATCAAGCCAATGCCGCCACAGGACGTTTATCATCAAGCGAGCCAAACCTGCAAAATATCCCTATCAGAACCGAAGAAGGTCGCCGCATTAGGCAAGCTTTTATCGCCGCTGAAGGCCGTAAAGTATTGGCTGCCGATTACTCGCAAATTGAATTACGCATCATGGCGCATCTTTCACAAGATAAAGGCTTATTGACAGCATTTGCTGAAAATAAAGATATTCATAAAGCCACCGCAGCAGAAGTATTTGGGGTGCATTTTGAAGAAGTGACTACCGAGCAACGCCGCCGAGCTAAAGCGGTTAACTTCGGTTTAATCTATGGCATGTCAGCGTTTGGCTTGGCCAAGCAGCTAGATATCCCACGTAAAGAAGCTCAAACCTACATTGATACTTACTTCGCCCGCTATCCTGGCGTATTGAAGTACATGGAAGACACCCGCGCGTTAGCCGCTGATGTTGGCTATGTCGAAACCCTTTACGGCAGACGACTGTACTTACCTGATATTAAAGACAGAAACGCCATGCGCCGTCAGGCGGCTGAGCGCGCAGCGATTAATGCGCCAATGCAAGGCACTGCCGCTGATATCATCAAAAAAGCGATGATAAAGATCGCCGCTTGGATTGAGAACGACACTCAAGGTGAGATCACCATGATGATGCAGGTGCACGATGAATTGGTTTTCGAAGTGGATGCAGATAAAGCAGAAGCCTTGAAGAGCAAGGTCTGTGAACTGATGGCCGAAGCGGCCTCCATTGATGTGATGCTATTAGCTGAAGCAGGACTTGGAAACAATTGGGATGAGGCGCACTAGGGTTTAACGACTCACATATACACCTAAACAGATGATGAAACGGATGCGGCTAAACAGATAGTCATTGCCGAATACAAAATACCTGTAATGAAAAATTTACAGGTATTTTTTTACCTGCTTGTTTACCACTTAGTCTTTTGCACAAAAAACGCTGATAAACCCAGCATAAATTGTGTTGCTGCTCACAATATTGTTCATTTTAACGAAAAACAGTTTTTCATTTAAAGGCTAATACCGTATTATCTTCGCTGTAGGGTACAGAGGTTAAGATGTTCCATCTTTCAGACCTTTTTATTTCACTAGAAATAGTGACAAGCCGAATTATGGCGCTCCAGCATCTATATATGCTGGAGCTTTTTTTTGCCCAAAATAAATTTTAGAGCAAATACTTTAACTACATTTAAGAAACAGGTATTATGAGCTTATTGAGCGTCATCAATGAGTAGATGGCACTTGAGTCTTGTTGAATTTAGCTTCTCCCCAAAAGAGCTAATTTTTTTAACCGATAGCTATTTAGTTATCGGTTTTTTTTTGCCATTATTCGAAACTCGACTTTTAAATGCAAAAAAGGCTACTAAGTACAAAGTCTTAATAGCCTTTTTAAACTGAAGCAAGAATTAGTTATTCTTATTCAGCCTGCTCTTGCTCCGCTTCAGTGAGCCAGCTTGGGTTACACCACTCATTTAAAATGCCTAGCACTTTAGGTTTACCAGTCCCTTTAGTAGAAGAGAAAGGTTCAACTTTAACCCAATCCCCATACTCAGCTAACTCTTTACGCACCGCATTAACTGTCTTCATTTTGACGTTTTGCGCGAGCTTATCAGACTTAGTAAGCAAAGCTAACACTGGGATTTCACTCAGCACAGCCCACTCAATCATTTGCAAATCGAGATCTTTAAGCGGATGGCGAATATCCATTAACACCACAACACCGCTTAAACAGGCGCGCTCTTGTAAATATTCACCTAAAGCTTTTTGCCATTTATTTTTTAATGCTAAAGGCACCTTAGCAAAACCATAGCCAGGCAAATCAACTAGACGACGGTTTTCTTCAAGTTCAAAAACATTAATAAGTTGAGTACGACCGGGGGTTTTACTGGTTCTTGCTAAGCCTTTTTGATCCGTTAATGCATTCAAGGCGCTTGACTTACCTGCATTAGAGCGGCCAGCAAACGCTATTTCTACTCCGGCATCACCAGGTAAGTACTCATTTAAGTGTGCAATGTCTGGCGCACTAATTAAAAACTTGGTTTTTCGAAAATCTATACGCGTTTCTGACACGATTTACTCCAATAATTTTTAGGTAATACCTTAATTATGTAAGATTTGCTTACTTTTCCACATTTTCGTGTAAAATATTACCCGGATCACAGTTTGTAGATTTTACCACGCTTGCAGGTCACCCTAGTAAGCTCAGGACAATAAATTAAACAAGAAGTTGGAACGCCATGAAAAAGTTAGCTCTTGCGCTGTCTGTATTTGCCGCTATATCAACCCCTGCAATCGCTGAAGGTAATGTGGAAGCGGGTAAAACTAAATCAGTTATGTGTTCAGCCTGTCACGGTGTTGACGGTAACAGCATTGCTCCTATTTGGCCTAAACTGGCCGGACAGCACGCATCTTATCTAGAAAAGCAATTACATGATTTCCAAGCGGCGGCTAAAAGCGGCGGCAAAGAAGGTCGTAATGATCCTACCATGATAGGCATGTCAATATCCTTATCTGAACAAGATATTAAGGATGTTTCTGCATATTATGCTAGCCAAACATTAAATGTAGCCGATGTGGCGAGTATTCCTGCTGAAGGCGAAGCCCTTTATAAAGGCGGCGATATGGATCGTGGTATCACTTCATGCATGGCATGTCATGGACCAGATGGTAAAGGCGCAGAGCTTGCAGGCTTCCCATCAATTGGTGGTCAACATGCTGATTATGTCAAAATCCAGCTAAATAAATTCCGCGATACAAATCGTAACAACGATCTCAATGGCATGATGCAAGATGTTGCTAAAAAGCTAACTGACAGTGATATCCAAGCATTATCTCAATATATTTCAAGCCTTAAGTAAATTTTACTGCTCGCGCTGACAACGACAAAAAGGGTGACAATTCACCCTTTTTTATAACCTCAAGTTTACGTTTACGTAAACTTGAGGCTATTGAGGCTTGACAGAGATCGCTCTTTTAGGGTTAAATAGCCCCGTACCGAAATGAACCCAACTGTCAGAACAAAAATATCAATTCTATCTCACAGATTTCGGCTACGTTTACATTTAAGATATAAGAATAATATTTACCAATAACAATAATATAAATAAGACCACTCACTAAAAATAATAAGAGTAGTGATTTCAGCTTGAAGTCCAGGTCATATAGAATTTGTAAGGATTAGACCGAATGGTCGACACGCTTAAATAGCACTCCCTTACGCAACAGAGATAAAACCCCATAAGGACACTACTTTAAGGATTAAAGTAGCGGCAAAGGAAGCTAATTGCTTAGGATGCACTTGCGGAGGCTTGATATCACTGGACGGTACTTTAAACATGGATTGTTTACTAATGTCATTGAAGACAACTAGGAAATTGATGTGTCATTGAAGACCATCTACGGAAGCTGTGGTCAGGACGGCAACAGGATTTAAATAAAGTGTCATTGAAGACCGATAACAACTAAAAAAGCATGGAAAGCGCTAAAAACAAGAAGGATACTGACCGGGATAGTCACATAGCAAGTACGGATACTTGGAATCAGAATATAGTGTGATAAGCACTGTTTTACGAGGTGGCAGTTTACTGCCACCTTTTTTTATTTCCGCTTTTTGTAATCACTTTCATAATCAACCTAAATCTGCTATTGATTGATATATATCTTTGTTTTTGTTCAGGTGCCTGCTTACTTCAATGATAAAATGTCCCTTGTGCCGTTATCGTGCTGAATTTTTTCTACAAGATAAAAAAAGAGCCTTTTACCGCTGCGATCAATGCGGCCTTGTTTTCGCTAACCCCCAATCCCACCTTATGCCGGCAGCGCAATTACAGCGTTATGGCCGAGCCAATAAAGCCAGCAAGCAAAAGCAACTAATTCAATTTATCAAACCCTTGCTGTCACAGATAAGCGCCCAGCAAAGTGGTTCATTGACAGGGCTCAATTTTGGCAGGGTGCTAGACAAAGCCAGCCTCGACAAAATTGAAAACGCGGGTCACCGCCTTTATCAGTACGACCCATTTGTTAAAGCCGATCAACAACTTTTCAATCAGCAATACGATTTCATTTGCTGCTATCGGGTACTAGAGCATTTCCAGCAACCAGGTAAAGAATGGCAATTACTGTCAAAATTGCTAAAACCTGGTGGATGGTTAGCAATAAGTACGTCTTTAATGACTGATTTAAATCACTTTTCTAAATGGCATTTCAAGAATAACCCCACTCACGTTAGCTTTTATCAGCAACAAACTTTCGAGTATTTGGCACAACACAGCGAATTTACGCTATTATTTGCAGCAAAAGAGCTCGTATTGATGCAAAAAACATCAAAGTCTGATATAAAGCGCATCCTTATTTAGTGCAAGGTGGATATGAATCCGTCTAGCCAAATTTTACAACCTAATGAGATCACCAATGGCTCGTAGTAAAAAATCGCGCAAGGGCGGCGAAAATGGCCCTAAACAAGCACCAAGAGTCAAAAAGTCTGAGCGCAAAGTCATCGGCGGCAAGAAGAATGATTCTGGTCGTAAATCAGGTAGCCGTCATAACGAAGCCCTGATTGAAAAAGAATCACCACATGTGAAAACGCAAAAAAATAATGACCCTCGTCATGGTAGCAAGAAGCCTGTTGCGTTATCGATTGCACCAGCTAAAGAAGCAACTGTTGCTGCTAGTGCAAAAGTGAAACAGCCTAAACTGACTGACGAGCAAAAATTATTAAAGCTTGAAGAAGATCCAAGGTTTAATGACTTGCTTGATTTGCTAGAAGAAGGCAAAGACTTAGCCGCTGACGATCAGAAATGGTTAGATAGCCAATTATCTAAAATTGAATCGCTGATGGAAAAATTAGGCATTTCGGATGCTGAAGAATTACCAGCACCAGCCGCTCCGAGTAAAAAAGCCGCTTCAGATGATGATTTATATGAGCGCTTTGAAACAGGCGCGGATGTATTAAAAGACTACCAGTCTTAATCATTACTACTTTTAAATGGCATATCTATTTCAGATATGCCATTTTTCTATTTATTCTAAACTAAGCCTTATTCAAGCCTAACATCACTTTAAGGATAAACTGTGTCTAGCATTGTTATTGTTGTCGCTGTCATCATTGTATTACTTTTAGCTTCTTACGCCGGATACTTGCTATTACAAGTCAAGAAACAACAACAGGCATCACTAGCAGCCAGTAAGCAGCGCACAATAGAAGCCAGAGCCAAAAAACAACAAGTATTAGATGATATCAAGTATATCGCAACAGCCATGTTAGAAGAGCGCTGTGAGCCTTCTGAAGGGGTAATGCGAATCGCTAAGTTATTTGATACCTTATCCATGTCTGAAGCAATGGCCGTTGAATTCCCGCATATCTTCGAGCATTACGCCTGTATTAAAGATCATCCCATAAAAGATGCACGCAGCGCTTTACCTAAACAGCAGCGAATGAAATTGGACTTAGCCAGAATGAAATCTGAAGCAAAGTTAGAACAAAGCTTGCTTGAAGACGCTAAGAAGTTGAAACAGTTTCATTTCATGCATTAATAACCGACAGTTTTTAACAAATCCCTTAGTTATAAGACAGATAACAGCCTCAACATGGATATTGAGGCTGTGAGCTATGCCACAAATCTACCTAAATGCTAACTTTTCCTGCAAAAATGCACCTAATTGCTAATGAGAAATTTCAAATTTACAACGTAGATCAAGGTTATTTGTTAAAGATACTTGCATACTTCGTACATTGCTAATTTACCCGGAGGACACGCCTTGAAGCAGCCCACACAAATAAGTTGGGATCAGTCAATGATCGAAAAGTATAACTACAGTGGTCCACGCTATACGTCGTATCCAACGGCTTTAGAATTTGACGATACTTTTACTGAGCAAAATCTACTTTCAGCGATTGAAACCAGTAAAAGTGACAAACTGTCTTTATACATCCACATCCCATTTTGTGCCAAACTTTGTTATTACTGCGGATGTAATAAAGTCATTACTCGTCATGCACATAAAGCTGACCAGTACATTGAATACCTTGCAAGTGAAATTGTTAAGCGTGCCCCGTTATTCAAAAATTACACTGTGACCCAAATGCATTGGGGTGGCGGTACACCTACATTCTTAAACCCAGAGCAAATCTTAACCTTATCAAAGCTGATTAAAAGTCATTTTAATTTTGCTGATGTTGGCGAATTCTCTATTGAAGTAGACCCTCGTGAAATCGAATTAACCATGCTTGATACATTAAAAGAAGCTGGCTTTAACCGTATTTCTATTGGTGTACAAGATTTCAATAAAAAGGTACAAGTTGCCGTAAACCGCGAACAAGATGAGCAGTTTATTTTTGACTTAATGGCTAAAGCAAAAGACATGGGCTTTGTATCGACCAACGCAGATTTAATCTATGGTCTACCGCACCAAACCCCTGAAACCTTTGCAGAAACCATTAAGCGTGTGATTGAGTTATCACCGGATCGTTTGTCTATCTTTAACTATGCGCACTTACCATCTCGTTTTGCCGCTCAGCGTAAGATTAAAGATGAAGATATGGCTTCGCCACAGCAAAAGCTAGATATGTTGCATCAAACCATTGAATCATTAACCGGTGCAGGTTATCAGTTCATTGGTATGGATCACTTCGCTAAGCCAGATGATGAGCTTTCAAAGCTTCAAAATGCCGGTAAGCTTCATCGTAACTTCCAAGGTTATACCACTCAGGAAGAATGTGACCTATTAGGTTTAGGTGTGTCTTCAATTAGCCAAATTGGCGATTGTTATGCCCAAAACCAAAAAGATATCCGTCCATACTACGAGTCGATTGACGAAAAAGGTCACGCATTATGGAAAGGCTGTAGCTTAAATCGTGACGATGAAATTCGTCGTGTAGTGATTAAACAAATGATTTGTCACTTCGACCTCGATTTAGCCAAAATTGAACAGCAATTTGATATTAATTTTGAAGAGTACTTTGTTGAAGATTTAAAACTGCTACAAACCTTCATTGATGATAAATTAGTTGATATCACAGACCGTAAGCTTACCATTAGCCCTACCGGTCGTCTGTTGATCCGCAATATCTGTATGTGTTTTGACGTTTACTATCGTCAAAAAGCACGTCAGCAACAGTTCTCGCGAGTGATTTAGTTTTTACTATCACGCAATAAAAAACCGCTGATTATCAGCGGTTTTTTTATGTTTATTTTCAGCTAAACAGGTAGGAGCTAACTATAACTTTGACGCGTATAGCGCCTTGCGTTCACTGCCTGATAAAAAGGCCATTTCAACACCATTACGTTGCACTTGCATCAGCTGAGCATCAGTTAAACCCAGTTCTGACTTAGCGATACGATATTCATGCTTGATATCAATCGCGCTCACACCAGGATCATCGGTATTAAGACCAATTAATACTCCAGCATCCAGAAACTGAGTAAATGGATGAGCATCATAATCAGCCACAGTTGAAGTATGTAAATTACTTGTCGGGCATGACTCGATTCCAATAGAGTGCTTAACTAAATATTCCATCAACTTAGGGTCGTGGATAGCATTTACACCATGGCCAATTCGAGTAGCACCCAACTCTTGAATTGCTTGCCACATGCTCTCGCTACCGGCCGCCTCACCGGCGTGGGCTGTGATCTGTAAGCCAGCATCTCTCACTCGCTTAAAGTGTTCATTGAATAGCTCACCAGGGAAACCTAGTTCATCGCCAGCTAGATCCATTGCCACCAAGCTATCTCGATGCGCTAACAAGCCATCAAGCTCTAAGCGGCATTTCTCTTGTCCAAATGAGCGCGACAAAATGCCGATTAAGTTAACCTTAACATCATAATCTTTCATGCCAGCTTTGACGCCATCAATAACGGCCTCAACCACGCCTTCAATCGGTAAGTTATGACTCATTGCCATGTAATATGGGCTAAAACGCAGTTCAGTGTAATCAAGCCCTGATACTGCCGCGTCTTCAACATTTTCATATGCTACGCGTTTTACAGCATCTAGATCAGCTAATACGCCCACCATCCAATCCAGCTTAGTCAGGAATGCCACTAAACTATTTTCTTTGCCTTGAATTTGAACAAAGGGAGCCAACTCTGCAATTGAGTTAGCAGGCAGTTGAATACCATGCTGATGGCCAAGCTCCCAAATCGTTTTGACCCGCACGTTGCCGTCTAAATGACGATGCAAATCAACCAGCGGAATGGATGTATTGATCATTTTTGCCCCCTATTAAATTTTTGAGCTAAATGTGTTTTTTATTTTATGAACACCCAGCAAGCAAAGTTTAACACGCATAGACAAAAAAACGACCTTAGCAGCAACTAAATTATGCAATCAGTAACAATTATGTCGATGAATTTCACTAGCGAGCATATGATTGAATTGCTATGTTGTGGCTTAGTTAGCTAAATTTGTTATTTACCAACGTTTAAAGGAATTTCCCATGCGAAAGCTCATACTGCCAGCATTAATCATGCTTGCCATATCTGGCTGTAAAATGACTTCAGGTTCTAAAGCTCAATATTATTTAGGCGTTCCCGAAAAAACTGAAACCCCAACTCAGGTAAAAGAAACGGCTACAGCGGCAGTAGTAGAAAATATGAGCCTGAAATCAATTATTGATAACGCTTGGCAAGTAGACTTGGATTACTCGCCGACATTGGCCTATTCATTAGGCGATAAGTCAAAGGCCGATAAATTAGCTGATTTATCACCAGAATCCTTAGCCCAAAAGAATCTACGTCAGAAAAAGCTACTGGCATCATTAAAGCAAATTGATCCGGTCACCCTGTCAAAAACCGACAAAATTAATGCACAGTTATTAGCGTACCAACTGCAAAACAGTGTTGATATGTACAACTTTAAAGATCATTACTTACCGATAACGGCCGAAAGTGGTTTTCATGCTTACATCGCCTCAATCGCTAATGGGCGCTTTAATAGCGTTGAAGATTATCAAGATTATTTAGCAAAACTTAATGCCTTACCCACTTATTTTGCCCAGCAAACATTTTGGCTAAAACAGGGCTTAAGCAGTGGTATTACCCCAGCAAAAGTAACCTTAACCGGTTTTGAGCAAAGTATTAGTGCCTATATTGTCCCTGTTGAAGACAGCGGTTATTACAAACCCTTCACTCAATTTCCCGATCACTTTAGCGAGTCTGAAAAACGGCAATTAACCCAGCAAGGTCGAGATACTGTTGAGCAAAAAGTGCTACCGCTGTATCAAGATTTTTTCGATTTTATGACTGAAGAATATATTCCTAATGCCCGTATTGCGATTGCCGCAAAAGAGCTACCTAATGGCGAGGCTTTTTACCAAAACCGCGTGGCCTATTACACCACCTTAGCCATGACAACCGATGAAGTTCATCAACTGGGTTTATCAGAGGTCGCCCGAATCAAAGCAGAAATGGAACAAGTCATCAAAGAGGTAAAATTTGAAGGCAGCTTTGCTGAATTTCTGCATTTCTTACGCACAGATCCACAGTTTTACCCAAAGACAGCTGAAGAGTTATTAAAAGAAGCTGCTTATATCGCTAAAAAAGCAGATGCTGCTTTGCCTAAACTTTTCGCCACCTTACCTAGAACCCCTTATGGCATTAAACCAGTACCGGCTGAAATCGCCCCTAAATACACTACGGGACGTTACTCTGGCTCAAACCGTGATGATGAGCCAGGCTACTACTGGGTCAATACATACGCCCTCGATAAACGTCCGCTATATGAAATGGAAGCATTAACCTTGCATGAAGCAGTACCTGGGCATCATTTACAGATCTCGCTAAATAAAGAGCTAACAGACTTACCCGACTTTAGACGCTTGAGTTATATCTCGGCATTTGGCGAAGGTTGGGGATTGTACTCAGAGTATCTAGGGTTAGAAGCGGGCTTTTACCAAGACCCATACAGTAATTTTGGCCGCTTAACCTATGAAATGTGGCGGGCAGCACGTCTTGTGGTCGATACTGGTATGCACGCAAAAGGCTGGAGCCGTGAGCAGGCCATAGAGTTTATGGCCAGTAACACCGCATTATCACTACACAATGTCACCACCGAAATTGACCGTTATATTTCGTGGCCAGGACAAGCACTGTCATATAAAGTTGGTGAATTAACCATAAAGCGTTTACGTAACAAAGCTGAAGTTGCATTAGGTGAAGACTTTAACATCCGTTTATTTCATGATGCATTGCTAGAAAATGGTTCAGTTACCATGGCGATCCTAGAACAAATGGTTGACGAGTTCATTAGCGAGCAGCAACGAGCAAACTAATAATAGACACTCATTAGAGAGCTAAATTGCCATTTAGCTCTCTATAACCACCTTCCCCATCAGTATCACTGTTTGCTACACTGCCAAGGTTTACATCCAGCCAAACCCTAGTCCTATTTCTTAAAGCTTAAGGTGATCGATTTGTCTTTTTCGTCAGAGCAACAACTTAATAATGATGAGCAGCAACAATTTTGGCAAGCGGTAACGCAAGCCAAACTACGTCAAGACAATGCCGATATTGCCTATGCTTTTGTTCGAAATCCAACCACCAACAAAGCAATTGTCATCAGTAGTGGCAGGGTTGAATGCTATTTAAAATATAAAGAGCTGATGTTCAATATATATCAGCAAGGCTATAGCGTTTATATTCTCGATCATCGCGGTCAAGGCTTGTCATCACGCAGTCAAAAAAATAATCACCAGGGTCACATTGATAAATTTCAGACTTATATCGATGACTTTCATGTTTTTATCAAGCAAATTGTTCAGCCCCAAGCACATGATGCTCTATATCTTGTGGGCCACTCAATGGGGGGAACCATAGGTACTTTGTATATGGGCCAATACCCAAGCACATTTAATGCTGCGGTGTTTTCAGCCCCCATGTATGGCATCAACTTGCCAATGAATAAAGGCTTTATTCGCTCTTTAGCCAAGCTGCTAAATACTTATACTGCAGACAAAGAGCCCAACTATGTTATTGGTGGTAAAAACTATAATGCAACCAGCTTTGCTGACAATGAGCTAACCCATAGCCAAAATCGTTATCAAGCCTCTATCGCGCTGTTTGAGCAGAATCCACAAATTCAGTTAGGCTCGCCCACAAACAACTGGCTATTAGAAGCTATAACAGCAGCTGATAACGCAACCCAAGTGGCCGCAACGAGTATCAAGCCCATTCTTATTTTGCAAGCGACTGAAGACACCATTGTGGATAATGCAGCCCAAGATAGAGCGGAAAATAACTTATGCCAGCTACAAAGGATACACAGCAGTCGGCATGAGATATTTATGGAAGTAGATGAGGTACGTAACCAAGCACTGACAAGTATGTTCGCTTTTCTTGAGCAATACTAATTAGCAGCTATTAATAGCAATTATACTAGCGCCATTGATATTAGTGCCATTAACACTTTAGAAACCCTGATGACTGTCTGAAGTTTGGGAAGTCCAGTTAACTTATAACTTAAACTAACTAAATGGTACTTTCCAAACCACGCTCAGGTTAATTTCTGATTCTAATAAGTGTTTAATGTCTTGTTGGGATAGCGGCCTACTAATTACAAAGCCTTGAAACAAATTACTATTAAGATCGCTCAGTAAACTCAACTGCTGACGATCTTCAATGTGCTTTACTACGACAGGATAATTTAACTGTTTGGTCATATTAATAAGTGAGCGGAATATCTTTCGCGCCTCTTTTGAACTAACAATATCATTAATATAGCCAGTAGCCAGCTTAACCTGAGCAAAATGAATACCATTAAAGCGATGTAACGGACATAAACCTGATCCAAAATCATCGATAGCGACTCTGACACCGGCCCGCTGTAGTTTTAAAATTTTATTTTTTGCAGTGATAGGATTAATAGAAAAGATATCTTCCGACAACTCCAATTGGATTAAATTAAAATTAACGCCTCTTTCTGCAATCTTGTTAAGAATAACATCAACAAACATATCTTGATGAAAATGCCTAGAAGAGACATTAATTGAAAAGCACGGGCAATTTAAATTCGCAGCTTGTAAGCTCTTTATAAATAAGCAAACCTGACTTAACATCCATAATTCAAGTTCAAAAATCGTGTTAGAAAGCTCAGCAACTGGAATAAATTGCTTCGGGCGAATAAAACCTAACTGAGGATGATGCCAACGCATCAATACTTCAACACTTTCGGTATTGCCATGTATATCTACTACAGGCTGATAAACCAAGGATATCTGGCCAGCCTTAATCGCTAACTTTAAGTCCCGTTGTAATTTCAAGGGTTCATTGTGGCTAGCATCCAACAGTAAACTATGTAGCACACAGCTATTGGTCTTACTTTCAATAGCTTTGCATAAAGCTTTATCTGCACGAGAAAGTAACTGACTCGGTTCTAAAGATTCTTGGCCATCAAAAACCACCATTCCAATTTGAGTAAAAACTGAAACATCTTGTCCAGATATGCTGAAACTACGGCCAACCACTTGGCGAACTTCACTTGCTAACGCTAACGCACGTTTATTGGCATGCTCTAAATTATTACCTAAATTTTTTGCTGCAATAACAAATTCATCATCTCCCAGACGACTTAACAAACAGCTATTTGAAAAACTCCCAGCAAGCCTTGCTGAAATCTGCATAAGTAATCGATCAGTGAGTTGCTCACCTAACGCTTCATTTACTAACTTAATGTTGCTTAGATTAATGACTAGCAAGCTGCAATGTTGATTACTTTTACGCGCATAAGCTTGAAGATCAAACAATTCGTTAGCTAACGCTTCCCGATCAATAATATCTGACACCCCAACATGACTTTGCCTTTCTACAGTAATCTGTTGGTTTTCAAGTTCAGAAGAAACATCGTTTATCGAACCTATGACTCTTATTGGCTTACCCAGTTCATCCCACTGGATAATTTGACCTCTATCTAACACCCAAATGTAATCATTCGCCTTAGTTAGCATCCGATGAACACTTTCGTAATTGCGAGTTTTACCTTGCAGATAATTATTAAGTGCTGCTACCACTGCTTTTTTATCATCTGGATGTAACAAAGCTTCCCAGGCTTCATAGGAGCTAGCGATATCATCGGATTGATAACCTAATATTTCTTTCCAGTGATCTGATAAGAAGACGCCATTGGATATAGTATCCCAGTCCCAAATACCGTGTTGATCTGCATTAATAGAATATAACCAACGCTGCTCAGCATTAGTCAGTCGCTGATTGCTTTCAGCTAAATGTAGCCCTACTTGAACTAATGACTTATTGAGCCAATATAACTCATCGACAAAGGTAGTCACCTTAGTCGATCCCCCTTTAGCATTGACAATATTTTGCGCATTTTTAGTTAAAGTACTAATAGGCTTAATTAGTACCAAATATAACCCTAAGCAAAAAAGTAGCACAATTATGCCACCAATTGCCCAAATATAAATAAAGCGTTTTTGGAGACTGTCTGCAGCCTCAGCCATCAATGAGGAGATATTGTACTCAACATAAATCACATCTACCGCGCTAGAATAACTATATTTATCTGAGGCATTGATAGGATAATATGCTTGTATAGAGCCACGCTCTAAATTGGTTTGAATCAGTGGGCGTTTATTGCTTACCGCTTGTTGATGGATGTCATTGATGTAACCATCAATAACATTAGTAGCATTACTGTCACGCCATATGACATGATTAGCGAAGCGAATTTGGCTAGAAGCATCTAAAATGACATAAACCATCATATTGCTATCTATAGCAGTAAGAGAAACCTCTTGTTCAATTCTTGAAGTGTCTTGATTAGCTAACGCTGACTCAATGACATGCGTCATCCGATACAATTCTTTCTCAATGTGCTTAGATTCATTAGCCGCCAGTTGAGAATGCAACTCTTCTCTTTCATAGTAAAACTCCCCACTGACTAATAGAAAGAACAGGGCGCTTATAAAAAAAGGCACTAAGAATGATAGTGAAAATAAAGGTCGCTTTGACAAGGCTACACCGTTGATTGCTAATAAAATATTTGACGCATTAATAACATACTAAAGACGACAGAGATCAACAACAGCTAATCGTAAATATGCCATCAATAAACTTCAGCAACGTAAAAACTTCTGCACAGTAGCACCCTTGGCAAAACACACTTTGCTTGGCGCGACTTAGTGGACTAGCCTTACTATGATCTATTGTTCACTGACATAGCATTATTCAGTCCGTTAGCCCTAAAGATAACCCCTGCTTTTACATGGGTACTGCCCACACTTGCCTTAAGTAATAATATTCAGCAGCTAATGACTCAGCAATCAACATCAGGAATTGTTGTCTTTTACCCCAACTACGAAAAAAACCTGACTGTTAAGTCAGGGCTTTAACGACTCTCTTACGAGAGATATTAGGCGCTTGGCGATGATCTACTTTCACATGGGCATTCGCCCACACTCACCGCTCACGCTGATATGTTGCAGCTAATAACTCAAATTATCAGCATTAGGATTTATTCTTTTTGCCCCAATACGAAAAAAGCCCTGACTGTTAAGTCAGGGCTTTAACGACTCTCTTACGAGAGATATTAGGCGCTTGGCGATGATCTACTTTCACATGGGCATTCGTCCACACTCACCGCTCACGCTGATATGTTGCAGCTAATGACTCAAGTTATCAGCGTTAGGATTTATTCTTTTGCCCCAAAGACGAAAAAAGCCATGACTGTAAAATCAGGGCTTTATCGACTCTCTTACGAGAGATATTAGGCACTTGGGGTTGTTCAGCTGCGGATAAATATTTCGCGTTCCATGTCTGTATAAAGCGTTGCTTTATAACCACAGACATTACACCCTAGTTTCACATGGGCATTCGTCCACACTCACCGCTCACGCTGATATGTTGCAGCTAATGACTCAAGTTATCAGCGTTAGGATTTATTCTTTTTGCCCCAAACGAAAAAAGCCCTGACTGTTAAGTCAGGGCTTTATCGACTCTCTTACGAGAGATATTAGGCGCTTGGCGATGACCTACTTTCACATGGGGAGACCCCACACTATCATCGGCGCGATTGCGTTTCACTACTGAGTTCGGGATGGGATCAGGTGGTACCACAATGCTATTGTCACCAAGCAAATTCTTGCTTTATCTACCGCAAATGCAGTAAATAATAATTCGGAAAGCTGTTTGAGTTTCTTACTTTATCAAGTGCTTAAATTCTATCACTAAGTCTTTTGTAATAAATCTAGTTACCATCAACTCAGATAAAACTCATCTGGGTTGTATGGTTAAGCCTCACGAGTCATTAGTACAGGTTAGCTCAACGCCTCACAACGCTTACACACCCTGCCTATCAACGTCCTAGTCTCGAACGGCTCTTTAGAGGAATTAAATTCCTAGGGATGACTCATCTTAGGACTCGCTTCCCGCTTAGATGCTTTCAGCGGTTATCGATTCCGAACGTAGCTACCGG